>CAIWVZ010000064.1 GCA_903916245.1 uncultured Planctomycetota bacterium
ACGCTTTGGTCGCAGTTCGGCTCGGTCGTTCCGTGGGACCACCGCGATTTGCGTCCCTACGATCGCAAGGCGGATGCGGGTCCCTACCACGTCGTCACGATGCGGGTCGGACGTTGGTTCAACGAATGGTCCGCGCAACAGGGGGCGGGGATCCTCGGTATCGAAAGCCGGGAATCGGTGCAGCGCATCAAGTTGACGAACGCGATCTTCGATTTCGTCGAATCGCGCGCGACGACCGAAGTGCGCAAGGGACCGCCGCCGAAGGCCCCCGCGTCGCGGGAAACGCCGAAGGACGGGAAGCGGTCGTGACGTCGCCGCTCGGCGACCCCGACCGGCTTCTCGCCGAACTCGCCCGCATGCTGAAGGGCGTGAGCGGCGAGGAAACGGCGGTGTTCGTTCGTGAGGTGGCGGCCGCGCGCCGCGTGTTCGTCGCGGGTGCGGGGCGCAGCGGTCTCGTGATGCGGGCCTTCGCGATGCGACTCATGCATCTCGGTAAGGACGTCCACGTCGTCGGCGACGTGACGGCGCCGCCGCTCGGACGCGGCGACCTGCTCGTCATCGGATCGGGCTCGGGCAAGACGGAATCGATGGTCGGTGTGGCGGGACGCGCCGCGGCGGCCGGAGCCCGTGTGGCGTTGATCACATCCGCCATCCTCGGCCCGCTTGCCGCCTTGGCCCATATCCGCGTGCGGATGCCGCCGATCCTTCCGCCGGAACTCCTGTCGGCCCCGCAGGCGGGGACGCATGCCGACCCCGCATTGTTCCAACCCATGCGGACGCTCTTCGAACAAGCGCTGCTGTTGTGGCTCGACGGCGTGGTCGTCGCTCTCATGGCGCCGCTCGGGACCACTCCCGAAGCGATGGAAGCCCGCCACC
Source organism: uncultured Planctomycetota bacterium (assembly GCA_903916245.1). Lineage (GTDB taxonomy): Bacteria > Planctomycetota > CAIWVZ01 > CAIWVZ01. Next base: position 877 of record CAIWVZ010000064.1, read on the forward strand.
AGAACGTCGAATAGCCCCGTTCAGGCCTTTTCCGCCCGCTCCTTCTTCGCGACCCACATCGCGCAGACCAAATCCGACGTGACGTTGGGAACGGTGCGCGCCATGTCGACGAGACGATCCACGCCGAGAATCAGCGCGAGCATGTCGGCGGGAATCCCGACTTGGGTCAGGACGAGCGCGAGCAGCGGCAGCGAACCGCCCGGGACGCCCGCGGCTCCGATCGCGGTGAGCACCGCGAGACAGACGACGACGGCTTGGGATCCGAGCGAGAGTTCGATCCCCGCGACCTGTGCGAGGAACAGCACGACGGCGCCTTCGAAGAGCGCGGTGCCGTTCATGTTCATCGTGGCGCCGAGAGGGAGCACGAACCCCGCGATGGGTTTCGGCACGTTGAATTCGTTCACCGCCGTGTTGATGGTCGTCGGCAGCGTCGCGTTGGACGACGACGTCGAGAACGCGGTCACCGTGAGCACCTTGATGCGTCGGAAAAAGTCGGCGATCGGCCATCCGCCGAACCAACGAGCGAGCAGGCCGAGCACCAGATATTGGTGCAACGCCAAGCCGAACATGGCGACGAGGACGTAGTAGCCGAGAGCCACCAGCACGTCGATCCCGAGTTTCGACGTGACGTTGAAGACCAGGCCCGCCACGCCGTAGGGGGCCAGCTTCATGGCGTAACCGAGCACCTTGACGCAAAGGTCGTAGAGGATCTGACAGACGTCGACGAACGGCTTGATGCGCTCGGGGGCGAACGCCGTGGCGGCCGCCCCGAGGATGAGGGCGAAGAAGATGAGACCGAGCGTGTCGCGGTCGTCGGCGGCGGACCGCACCACGTTCTTCGGCACGATGTTGACGAAGGTGGAGATGCCGAAGCCGGTTCCCTCCTTCGCGGCTTCGACCTTCTTGTCCGCTTCGCCCTTGAATTCCTTGCGGATTTCTTCCGCCTTGGCCCGGTCGATCTTCTTGCCGGGTTCGAACGTGTTCATCAGAACGAGGCCGAGCACGACGGCGAGGCCGGTCGTGATGCCGAACCACGCCAAGGTGCGCGCGCCGATCTTGCCGAGCTTTCTCAGGTCGCCGAGCCCCGACACCCCGAGGAACAGGGAGCAGAAGACGAGCGGAACGACGACCATGAACAGCATGCGAAGGAACACTTGCCCGACGGGGGACGCGACGTTGTCCGCGAACCACCGCACGCGTTCGTATTCGGGGCTCGCCGCCGCGCCGGCCGCCGGAGCGAACTTCCAGTTGAGCAGCGAGCCCGCGACGGCTCCGACGAGTAGGCCCACGAGGATCCGACCCGCGAGATTGCCGTGCGGTTTGTTTTCTTCCGTGCCGGTGGTGTCGGTCATCGGTCAGGCTTTCTTTTCGAAGTAGACGAGATCGACGAAGACGGCTGCGAGAAGGACGACCGCACGCTCGTCGTTGCCGAGCGCTCGCGGCGTGAACACGACCCGGAAATTGTCCGCGTCCGTGAAGGCTTCCTTCAGAAGGCCGCTCCACTTCTTTTCGATGCGCGCGACCTCGTCTCCGCCGCGGGTGAGCCGGAAGGTCCACGGTGTCCACAGGGGCGAGGCGACTTCCGCGGTGGCGCCTTGCGCGAACCGGACGTCGAAGCGTTTCTTGATGAGCGCGAAGCGCTGGTCGAGGACGCCGAGTTCACGGCCGTCGTGGGTCGTGATGTGCAGTTCCTGGAAGAACCAGCGAAACGGGTGCGTCGCTTCGAGGAGCTGTTCGCCGGTCGGGGAGACCATCGCGAGGTGGAACGTCCGCCAATGGCCGAGGAACTGGCGCCCGATCGCCGATGCGAAGCCGCGGCCCTTCTCGGCGACGAGGGCGATCCGCTCCTCCCCGGCGAGAACCTCGTACTTGTTGCGGGTTTCGAATCCGAAAAGCTCGGCCAATTCGCGGCGTTGCCGAACGACGTACTCGTCGCAACGCGTCAGATCCGGGAGACGAAGCGTCATGGCGCGGAGGCTACCACACGGGGTCGAGTTGACGGACCCGCGCCACGGCGCAACATAGGCGGGGGCGAGCTCGCCCCATGGAGTCCCGCATGCCCGAAGCGTTCATCGTCTCGGCGGCTCGAACCGCCGTCGGCAAGTTCATGGGATCGTTGAAGGACATCCCGACGACCGATCTCGGCGCCGTGGTCGTTCGCGAAGCCGTGAAACGCTCCGGGGCGGATCCGGCACTGGTCGAGGACGTGATCATGGGCTGCGTGCTCCCGGCGGGACTCGGTCAGAACCCGGCGCGACAGGCCGCGATCCGCGGCGGAGTCCCGGACAAAGCCGGTGCGTTGACCATCAACAAGGTGTGTGGGTCCGGACTGAAGGCCGTCATGCTCGCGGCACAAGCCATCCGTGCGGGCGATCTCGACTGCGTGGTCGCGGGCGGCATGGAAAACATGAGCCGTTCGCCGCATCTCGTTCCCGGATCGCGCGACGGCTTCCGCCTCGGGCATGCCAAGCTCGTGGATTCCATGATCAACGACGGCCTGTGGGACGTCTACAACGATTTCCACATGGGCATCACGGCGGAGAAAGTCGCCACGAAGTACGGAATCACGCGCGCCGAGCAGGACGCCTACGCGGTCGACAGCCATCGCAAGGCCGCCGCCGCGATCGACGCGGGCGCCTTCAAGGACGAGATCGTCGCGGTCGAGATCGCGCAGCGCAAGGGGCCGCCGATCGCGTTCGCGCAGGACGAGTCCGTCCGGCGCGACACGACGATCGAAGGGTTGTCGGCCTTGAAACCCGCCTTCGCGAAGGACGGTACCGTGACCGCCGGCAACGCGCCCGGCTGCAACGACGGAGCCGCCGCGTTCATGGTGGTGTCCGAGGCGTTCATGAAGACGCACGGGCTGAAGCCGATCGCGCGGATCCTCGGCGGCGCGACGGGCGGGATGGCGCCCGAATGGGTCATGATGGCGCCCGTCGACGCCGTGGCCAGGCTGAACAAGCGCCTCGGTGTCGCCATCGGCCACTGGGATCTCTTCGAATACAACGAGGCCTTCTCCGTGCAGGCGCTCGCGGTCGTCCGCGAGACCGGTGCGGACCCCGCTCGCGTCAATGTGAACGGAGGTGCCGTCGCGATCGGGCATCCGATCGGCGCGTCCGGCGGTCGCGTGTTGGCGACGTTGCTGCATGCGTTGCGGGCGCGCGGCGGCGGAAAAGGTCTCGCGGCGCTTTGCCTCGGCGGCGGCAACGCCGTCGCCATGGGCGTGGAGGTGATCCGATGATCCGTTCAGTCGTTTTCGCGTTGGTCGCGGCGTGCGTCTTCGTCGGCTGCGGCGACGACGTCCAGTTCGCGAAGGCTCCGGCGAAGGTTGATCAAAAGTCGACACCCTCCACGGCCGTCCCTTCCGAACCCGAGAGGATCCCGACGCACGGGACCCCCGACGACAAACCCGCCGGTTCGCCTCCCGCCGATCCCTTCGCCGACGGAAGCGCGCCGAAGATTGAAAAAAACGTCTCGGCCGCGGATCCGGAGGAAGTCGTTGTGGGCGGGACGATTGAGGTCGATCCGTCGGTTCAGCTCCCGACGAAGACGCTTTTCGTCTACCTCATCGGCTCCCCGACGGAACGTATCCCGCTTCTCGCGCGACGCTACGACGATCCGAAGTTTCCGCTCACCTTCGAGATACGTCGCAAGGACACCGCCATGGGGGCGGCCGTCGTGGATAAACCCGTGTGGGTGCGTGCGATGCTGTCGGATTCCGGCGACGTGATGCGCGGTCGTTCCAAGACGGTCAGCGACAAGGCGTTCGAACCCTACAAAACCCGAGACGCGCGACTTCTTCTGAAGTAGAAACTTTTTTCACAACGCCGATTTTGGGGGATAGGTTTCTCGGCCTTCGCCGTTTCAGAGAAGGCGTGAGCACTCCCCCCATGAAGTCACACAACAAGAATTTTCTGCGCGTCGTCGCGCTTTCCCTTCTGACGACCGTCGCGGCGTACGCTCAATGGCCGAACCGCGTTTCGGAGTCGCCCACCGGCGGTATTTCGACCGGGATCACGATCTTGAGCGGGGTCTCCGCGGACGGACGCTGGGCGTTCATCGAAGCGGATGGCGACGAACTCGCCGCCGGCGACGTCAATCTCCAAGGCGACATCATCGCCAAGAACATGATCACGGGCGAGACTTCGCTCCTCAGCCGCGGTCTTTGGTTCGGGCAGCAGTTCGGTATTCGCCCGGGCGAAGGCGCGGCGTCGAGCGCCGACGGTCGCATCGTGGCGTTCGTGTGGCGTGACCCGGGTGTCGCCTTCGAAGACGGCGGCGTCCCGGACACCAACACCAAGCGAGACGTCTACCTCCTCGATCGTGACGCCGACGGTAACGGCGTGTGGGACGAACTCACCCCCGGTGGCCGTAGCCTCAAGCTGATCTCGCGTCCGGCCGGAGCTCAAGGCGACGGTGCGGCGGGCGGCGCGGCGGTTTCCGCCGACGGTCGCTGGATCGCCTACCACTCGGACTCCGAGAATCTCGTCCCCGGCGACACCAACGGCGCCGGCGACATCTTCGTCTACGACCGCGTGAACGGCACCACGGTGCGCGTCTCGGTGGCGTCGGACGGAACGCAACAGGACAACTGGACGGATCTCGGACCGGTCATCTCGCCGAACGGTCGCTTCGTCGCATTCGAAAGCCTCGCGACGAACCTCGTCCCGGGCGACACGAACAACGCCTACGACGTGTTCATCCACGATCGTGACGCCGACGGCAACGGCATCTACGACGAGACGGGCCCGGGCCAGCGCGCGACGATCCGCGTGTCGCAACGCGCGGACGGTGGGCAGGTCAACGGATCTCCGTCCAATCTCGACCCCAACGACGACCACATCGCGTTCGCCGTGGCTCGCGGCGTTTCGGACGATGGCCGTCGCGTCGTCTTCAGCCATCCGGGCGCGATCCTTCCGGGCGACGCGCCGCTCACGACCGACGTCTATATGCTCGACCGCGACGCCAACGGCGACGGCGTGATGGACGACTGGTCGTACACCAACCTCGCGCCGCTCGCGGCCGCGCAGGGTGGATCGGCCTCCGGGTTCATCAACAACGGCATCATCGCCGCGAACGTGTCGCCCAATCTCCGTTGGATGACCGTGACCTCCGGCGACCCGGCATTCATCGCGAACTACGGCGGTGATCCTCTCAACGTCCCGCAGCTCACGGTCCTCAGGGATCTGCTCCGCGGCGAAGAGCGCGTGATCGACCAAAACCCGGCCGGCGCTCTGACCGATTTCCCGGCCGCTTTCCAGACGGCGATCGCGAACAACGGCTTGACGCTCGTGACCTCGCTCGCATCCAACATCATGGCCGACGACACGAATCTCGTCGAAGACGTGTTCGTCTACGACCCGCGATTCGGCGTTTCGGCGGCGGCTCCGGCGATCATGAACACGACGATGCCGCTCCACTTCCGCGCGGAAGGGCAGGCCGGCAAGTTCTATCAGGCGGCGTGCATGCTGAACTGGAATCCGGGCGTCAGGTCCGGTCCGCACTTCATCCCGCTCGCGGTCGACGACATGTTCATCTGGTCGGCGATCCTCGGTGTGCCGAACTTCGGCAACTTCCGCGGTGTGCTCGACGCGAACGGTGAAGCCAACGGCTACATCGTGGTTCCGGTCGTCCCCGGCATGTCCGGATTCTCGTTCTACACGGGATTCGTCGTGGCGGACTTCGGTGCGCCGTTCGACATGGGCGGTTTCGGCCGTCTCCTGACGATCACGATTCAGTGATCCGTCGGCGGATTTGAACGAATCGCGGGGGGCTCCGGAAGGGGCCCCCTGCGATGTTTTGCGGGTCGCTCGGAACGGGTAACTTCGGGGTGGAGTTTCCCCTCATGCAGCACGCGAAAGTCGGAGTCGTCGGCGGCGGAACCATGGGCAACGGCATCGCCCACGTCATGGCTCAGTCCGGCCGTTCGGTCACCCTCCTCGAGATGAAACCCGAGTTGCTCGACCGGGCGAAGAAGACGATCGAGGGCAACCTCGCACGCCAGGTGAAGAAGGGGGCGCTCACCGAGGCCGACGCGGCGGCGACGCTCGGACGCATCACGGGGACCACGGACGTCGCCGCCCTCGGCGACTGTTCGCTCGTCGTCGAGGCGATCGTCGAAAACCTCGACGCGAAGCGCAGCCTCTTCAAGAGCCTCGACGCGGTCACAGCCCCGTCCGCCATCTTGGCCTCGAATACGTCGTCGATCTCGATTACGAAGATCGCCGCGTCGACCAAGCGCCCGGGGCAGGTGATCGGCATGCACTTCATGAACCCCGTTCCGGTCATGAAGTTGGTGGAAATCATCCGCGGCAACGACACGTCCGATGCGACCGTTGCGGAGACCGTCGCGGTCGTCAAGGACCTCCAGAAGATCCCCGTCGAAGCCAACGACTTCCCGGGCTTCGTCTCGAACCGCGTGTTGATGCCTTTGATCAACGAAGCGGCGTTCGCGCTGATGGAAGGCGTAGCGACCAAGGAAGCCATCGACGAGATCATGAAACTCGGCATGGCGCATCCGATGGGACCGCTCACTCTCGCGGACTTCATCGGCCTCGACGTCTGCCTCAACATCATGGAAGTGTTGCAGCACGGCTTCGGCGACCCGCGATTCCGCCCGTGCCCTCTCATCCGCAAGTTGGTCGACGCCGGGCACCTCGGTCGTAAGACGGGCCGCGGCTTCTACACCTACGGAACCGGCGCATGACGACGGGCGTCCCGACTCTCGGCCCCGATCTCGAGCGCCTTCGCGCCGACGCCCGTGCGTTCGCCGACGAGGTGATCGCGCCCGGTGCCGCCGAGCGGGACCGCCGCAAGGAATTCCCCACGGCCGTCCTCAAAGCGGCGGCCGCGAAAGGATACTGGGGCATCCTCGTGCCGGAGAACTACGGCGGGATGGCCGCCGGGAATCTCGGTCAGTCGGTGATTCTCGAAGAATTCGCGCGCGCCGACGCATCGACGCACGTCACGCTCTCGGTCCACAATTCGTTGGTCTGCGGGCCGCTCCTGGCCTACGGCAGCGAGTCCCTGAAAGCCGCATGGCTCCCGAAACTCGCTTCCGGCGAAGCCCTCGGCGGCTATGCGTTGACCGAGCCGCATGCCGGGTCGGATGCGGCGTCGCTTTCGTGTACCGCGGTGCGCGACGGCGATTCATGGGTGCTCAACGGCACCAAGATGTGGATCACGACGGGAACGCAGTGCGACGTGCTGCTGCTCTTCGCGCGGACGGATCGCGACGCTCCGAAGGCCAAAGGCATCTCGGCCTTCATCGTGCCGCGTCGCCTGCCCGGATTGACCGCAGGCAAGCCCGAAAACAAGTTGGGGATCCGCGCTTCGGAAACCGTTCAGTTGTTCCTCGAAAACGTGAGAATCCCCGCCGATTCGCTGATCGGCGAGGTCAACCGCGGCTTCAACTACGCGATGGAAACGTTGAACGGCGGGCGTGTCGGCATCGCCGTCCAAGCCGTCGGCATCGCCCAGCGCATCGTCGACGAGACGGCCGCGTTCCTTCGGGATCGGGTGCGTCACGGCGAAAAGGGGCGCACGACGCAGGACGAAGATTTCCGTCTCGCCGAGATGGCGACGAAGGTCGACGCCGCGCGGCTTCTCTGCTGGCGTGCGGCCGAACTTCGCGATCAAAAGCGCGATCACGTCCGCGAAGCCTCGATGGCGAAACTCTTCGCCACGCAGTCGTGCAACGAAATCGCGAGGGCCGCCGTGGAACTCGTCGGGCCGACCGCGATCGCGGGCGGCCACGTCGTCGAACGCCTGTTCCGCGATGCACGGATCACGGAGCTCTACGAAGGCACGACGGAAGTTCAAAAACTCGTCATCGCGAGGACGTACCTCCGGTGACCGTCGACGCGCTCGCGAAGGGAATCGTCGCGGGCGACCGCAGGGCCCTCGCGCGCGGACTTTCCCTCGTCGAATCGGGCGCGGCCGAAGGCGCGGCGCTTCTCGACGGGGTGCGCGCTCGTCTCGGAAGGGCGCGACGCATCGGCGTGACCGGGCCGCCGGGTGCGGGCAAGTCGTCTCTCGTGAACGCGCTGGTGCGTGAAGCTCGCGCGGCGGGGGCCGAGGTCGCCGTACTCGCCGTCGACCCGTCGAGTCCGTTCTCGGGCGGGGCACTCCTCGGTGATCGCGTTCGCATGTCGGAACATGCGCTCGACCGCGGCGTTTTCATCCGCAGTCAGGCCTCGCGTCTCGCGATGGGCGGGTTGGCCGCCACGTCTCACGGCATGACGGATCTTCTCGACGCCGCCGGATTCGATCTCGTCGTCGTGGAGACCGTCGGCGTCGGACAGTCCGAACTCGAAATCGTGCGCCAAGCCGACGTGACCGCGATCGTGCTCGCCCCTTCGATGGGGGACATGGTGCAAGCGATGAAGGCGGGGCTCGTCGAAGCCGGAGACCTCGTGGTCGTGAACAAGGGCGATCTCCCCGGCGCGGCTTCGTGCCGCGACGAGATCGTCGCCGCGTTCGGAATGACCGCGGAATCCGGCGGTGCGGCACGGGCGGACGACGTGCTGCTCGTTTCCGCCGCGACGGGCGACGGCGTGAAGGAACTCCTCGCACGCCTTCGTGCGATCCCCGACGCCGTCGTCGCCGAGCGCCGCATCACCGCCGATGCCCGCCGCGTCGACGCGGCCGTCGTGCGAGCGCTCGCCGACCTGCGGCTCAAGCCCGCGGCGGCGTCGCTCGCCGCCACGCTCACTCCCGCGGTGCGCCGCGGCGACGTATCCTTGGAAGAGGCCGTTCGCACCATCGTGGCCGCCGCCGTCGGCTCCGATCGCGAGGCCCGACGTCCATGATCGGAGTATCCGTCCCATGACCCGCAAGATCCGAGTCCTCGTGGCGAAGCCCGGCCTCGACGGGCACGACCGCGGCGCCAAGGTCGTCGCCGCCGCGCTTCGCGACGCCGGCATGGAAGTCGTCTACACCGGGTTGCATCAGACACCCGAGATGGTGGTCGCGGCGGCTCTTCAGGAAGACGTCGACGCCATCGGACTCTCGGTGCATTCGGGGGCGCATCTCACGCTCTTCCGCAAGGTTCTCGCGCTCATGAAGGAAAAGGGGCTCGACGACGTGCTCCTGACCGGCGGCGGCATCATCCCGGAGAAGGATCGTGCGACGCTCGCCGCCGAAGGCGTCGGCCGTCTCTTCGGCCCCGGGACGCCGCTCAAGGAACTCGCCGCCTACATCGCCGCGGAAACGGCGGTACGTCGCCCCCGATGAACTCCGTGGGCGGATCCCACGTAGCGACCCGCCTCGTCATGATCGCGCTCGCGGTAACGGTGGCCGCGTGTCGTTCGACGGGCGCGGATGTCGGTGCGTCTTCCGCATCGGATGTTCGCCGGATGGTCCACCGGACGCAGGTCCGAGTCCCCGGGCAGGACGGCGTCCACACGTCGCGCATCCCCGCATGCGCGGTGACCAACGAAGGGACGCTGCTCGCCGTCTACGACGCCCGCTGGAAACACTCCGGCGATCTTCCCGCCGACGTCGACGTCGTGCTGCAGACGTCGACCGACCGTGGCCTCACGTGGTCGCCGATGCGGCGCATCATCGACTTCGATGCCGCGGAGCCGGGATCGAAAGGCAACGGCGTCGGTGATCCGGCGATTCTCGTGGATCGCGTGACGGGCGACATCCTCGTGGTCGCCTTGTGGTCCTTCGGCGATCGTGGATGGAACGGATCGAGGCCGGGGCTCTCGAAGGAGGAAACCGGTCAGTGCGTGCTCGTCCGCTCCTCCGACGGAGGTCGATCGTGGTCGGCCCCCGTGTCGATCACGCCGTCGGTGAAAGACCCGTCGTGGCATCTGTTCTTCCAAGGCCCCGGCAACGGCATCACGCTGCGGGACGGCACGCTGGTCTTTCCGGCGCAGTGGCGCGGGGCCGATCGTGTGGCTCACAGCGCGTTCATGTGGAGCACGGATCGCGGAGCGACGTGGCGAGTGTCGCCACCCGCGCATCCCGGCAAGGCTCCCACGAGCGAATCGGCGATCGCCGAAGCGTCCGACGGCTCGCTCGTCCTTTCGATGCGCGACGAGACGCGCTCCGGACGCCGTCTCTTCGCGCGTTGGCGTTTCGACGGCGATATCGCGAAGGGTTCGTGGTCGCCGACGTGGGCGCCCTTCGAAGATCCCACCTGTATGGCGTCGATGATCCGACTGCCGAACGGACGCCTCCTGCACGCGAACGCGGCCGACCCGAAGCGCCGCGTGCGGCTCGCTCTGCGGGAAAGCTCCGACGACGGTTCGACGTGGTCGCAGCCGTGGATCGTCGATTCCGGGAAATGCGCGTATTCCTCGCTCGTCGCCTTCGAAGACGGGGACGTCGGCGTTCTGTTCGAACATGGGCTCGCCGATTCGATCGGCTGGATGTCGTTCGTCCTCGCGCGTTGAATCAGATACCGCGCAACTCGACGGCGCCCGATGTCGCGTAGAGGCCGTTCGCGGCCGAGGTCGTCACGGCGACCCCTTGTACGAGAAGGCTGAAGCCCGAAAGCCCCGTCGGCCAACAGAACGACGTGCTGAATCCCGGCGCGGGGAGCGGGGCGAACGTCGACGGCGGGGACTGGAGCCCCGTGGTGGTGAGGAGAAAAATGGTCCCTTGAGTCAGATCGCTGGCCAGTCCGGGGAGGATGGGCTGCGGCATCAACGAGGTCGGAACGAACTGGCCGATGATGCCGAACGGAATGCCTGAATAATCGCCCTCGGGAGCGACGGTGCGCAACGTGACCAAGCGTCCTCCCGCGACGGATTGAATTTCGAGTCCGCGAAGATGCCCGGCCGCCGCGATTCCCGAGGTCGCCACACACGGCGTGTTCAGCGTGTCGATGCGGGTCAGCAGATCGAGACGTTCGCCCGTCGACGGAAAGACGTTCGGAGCGAACAGGTCCCGTACGTGTTCCACGACGGCGCTGTGGATGCGGATGTCGTCGTCGATCGACGTGTGGGTGACGCCCGCATCGCCACACAGAGTTTCTGCGTTCACGTTGCGTTTCGTGCCGACGATGTCGAGGACCGGAACGGGTTCGAGGAAAGACGTGCTCGTCTGGAAATAGTGATGGGCGTTCGGCAGTCCCGCCGGGAGAGAAATCGTGGTCGCTCCGAACGGACTCGAAGGAACGACGTGGTCGATCGAGACTTGGAGTGCGACATCGAGTCCCTGCGGGGCGAGGTAGGTCTGATGCAGGGCGTGCGTCGCGTTCGCTCCGAAACTGTGTCCGACGAGGACGCGCGTGGCGAAGGTCCCGTAGGACGCCATCCAGTTCGCGGCCCCGACGACGTTCAGGTAGGTGAAGTGCTCGACGTAGATCGTCGGTGCGCCTTGCGAGCCGTTGGCGAATTCGAGAATCATGCGTGCCCGGAGTGCCGTCATGCCGTTGTTCGTTCCGGCGTTGAAACCGCTGATCACGGCCATGACGATCGGCGGCGTCGACAGTTGGGCGGCTGCCGAGCCCGTGAGCAAGAGGAGCGCGGCTGCGAGGCGACGGAGGCGGGAGACGGAGGGCATGGTGCGGGGCGCTTGGGAATGTCCCGCCCCATCGTCTACGATCGCACGTCCGACGCAAGCGGTATTCGGTCGAAAGGACGATGCGGATTCCTCATCGCGTGGATGGAGCGGCACGGAGGCGACGGGTCATGACGGTATTTGCTTCACCGATCTTCCGGATTGTCGCGGTAGTCTCGGTCATGGTCGGTGGTCTTCTCGCGCAAGCCGAAACATGGACGCCGAGACTGCGCCGTATCGAGGCGTTGGTCGGCAGGCATTTTCGCGGGGAATCGCTCGAAGCCGAATCTCGTCGTGTGCAGGATCTGACCCGTCGTTTCAACGAGAAGGTGGATGCCCGCAACAAGGACCTCGGAGCCCGGAAGGCCGCCATCGAACCCCAACTCGACGCCAGTCGTCGGATGGAGGCGGAGGTCGAAGCCCTCGATCGCGAGCTCGCCGCCATGCCGCGGCGCACGAACGAGGAGATACGGGCGTACAACGTCCGCATCGGGGTTCGCAACGCCCGTGTGGAGGCCTTGAAGGCTCTCAACGAAGAGGTCACGCGCAAGTTGCAGGATTTCAACGTCGTCGCCGAGGCGCTCGACAAGAGCATCGTCGCCGACGAAAAGGTTCTCGACGGAATTCGAGGAGCCTACGAAGCCCGCTTCGCGGCGCATCGCGCCTTCGTCGACGGTGGCGACGCCGCCGCCATGTTCGCCGACCTCAATCGGGTGCTCGCCGAAGCGAAGCAGGAGCTTTCGACGAGGCGGAGTGCGGATGCCCTCGAGGCGGTCGAGCGGTGCCGATCCTTGCGACGGGAACTTGCCGACTACGCCGTCGCCCAACAACGGGAGTCTCCGAACGGACTCATCCTCGTGCGGGGGATGCTCGATGGTGAACCCGTCTGCTTCATCGTCGATTCCGGGGCGACGACGGTCACGGTGTCGCGCGAACTGGTGGATGCCGTCGGGGCCGCCGATCGCATCGGCGAAGAGTCGACTCATGTGCTCGTCGGCGGCCTGCGGATCAAGGGGCACGCCGTCACACTCGATGCGCTCGAAGTGCTCGGTCGTCGCGAATCCGCCGTCGCAGCGTCGGTGTTGCCGAGCGATCAGGCCGGTGTCGACGGACTCCTCGGTCAGTCGTTTCTCGCGCGTTTCGTCGTCGTCCTCGACCGCGGTGCCGCGGAGCCCGTCGTCCTGAAGGACCGACCGCCCCGTCCGTCACCCCCGCCGCGCTAGAGCTTTTTCAAGGAACGCCTTCACCAACGGCTCGAGCTTGGCCCCTTCGCAGTTGCACATGACGGCCAATCCGAGTCCCACGTCCGGAACGATGGCGAGATAGGTCGACGTTTTTTCCTGTGATCCCGAATGTGCCAAGACGGCGCGACCGTCGATGTCGTACAGACCCCAACCGAATCCGTAGGTGGTCGCCTTTCCGTCGCGGGTTCGTCCGCGCGTCGCCATGAGAGCGCGGGAGGTCGGGGACAGTAGGCGTCCATCCATGACGCCCCGTCCGAAGCGCGCGAGATCCGCGACGTTGGACAGGTAGCCGCCACCGGGCAGCTTCCAACTCACGTCCGTGTCGCCGCTCTCGACCCAGGCGGCTCCTTTTTTCTTGTAGCCCTTCGCCCGGTTCGGGAGGCGCTTCCATCCGTAGTCGGGTTCGAACGACGTCATCCCGAGCGGGTGCGCGATACGGTCGCGCACTTGATCGACGTACGGGGCTCCTCCCGCCCGCTGCACCACCGCGCCGAGCAACATGTAGCCGTGCGTCGTGTAGGCGTATCGGGTACCCGGTTCGGCGAGGAGCGGCGACATCTTGAACGCATCGAGGGCACGAACGACGTCGGCCCATGCGTCGGGCGGTTCGGCGGGGCGGGGGAGAGCGATCACCTCGCCGTTCGAGTAGTGCACGATGCCGCCGAGATGCCCTCCGAGGTGACGCGCGGTCACGGGCCACGGCTTTTCCGGAAACTCGGGCACCCAAGCACGCACGTCGCGGTCGAGATCGAGTTTTCCTTGTTCGACGAGCTGCAACGCGGCGATCGCGGTGACGGGCTTCGAGATCGACGCCCACCGCCACCGTGTCGTCGGCCCCGCCTTCACGCCCCGTTCGCGGTCTTCGAATCCGAGGTGGTTCACGTAGGTCGTGCCGTTCGGCGCGAGCAGCGCCCAGCCGAGCCCGACCCATCCTTCACGGTGGAAGGCGGCTTCGAGATCCGCATGGACGAACGAGGGGTCCACGAGATCCGCGTCGGCCGTTCGCGAACTCGCACCCGTCCTCGGCGGAACTTCCGTCCGGGACCGTACCGGACGGGAGTCGACGTCCTGCGCACGGGCCGTCACGACGATCAGTACGGCGACGAATGAAGTCGAAAGGAGGCGCGAAACGTTCATGACCGCATACTAGGCGTCTTCGCGCATCTTCGCCGAGGAAGGAACGAGGCCGAGGCGGCCGTATCCTCGAATTGGGGTGGGGGGCCGCGGCGGCGGCGCCGGTGGATCGGGGGCGGGTGGAGGTTAGAGTTGATCGATGGGCCTTCGGGTCCGGCGACCTCCATGCAACCGACCACGATTCGGGAACTCATCGAGCGGCAGGCCGACGTCCGGGGCAAGGCCCCCTATCTCGTATTCGAGGACGACGGCCGGGTGGTGACCTATCGCGACTTGGACGAACTCACGGCGCAGTTCGGACACCTGCTCCACCGCCTCGGCGTCTCCCGCGGCGACGTGATCAGTTTGATGCTGCCGAACATCCCCGAGTTCATCTACGCGTACTTCGGTGCGATGCGCGTCGGGGTCGCGGCGGGGCCGATCAACACGGCCCTCAAGGGACCGGAGATCGCCTACATCCTGAACAACTCCGAGGCGAAGGTGCTGGTCACGGAGCAGAAGTATTTGGACGAAGTGCTTCGGGTCAAGGACGACCTCAAACACCTGAAGCACATCCTGATGGTGGGGACGCCGTGCCCGGAGGGCACGTTGGACTTCTACAAGGAACTTTATAAAGAGCCGACGACGCGTCCGGCCGTCGACGTCCGCCCCGACGACCTCTCGGAGATCATCTACACGTCGGGGACGACGGGGAATCCGAAGGGCGTCATGCTGACGCACCGAAACATGATCGCCGACGCGCGGATCATCACCGACTGGTTCGGTTTCGATCCCGAGACCCGCATGAACTGCATCCTTCCGCTGTTCCACGTAAACGCGGAAGTCGTGACGACGATCACGCCGCTGTGGTTCGGGGGAAGCGTGGTGCTGACGCAGCGCTTCTCGCCGGGATCGTTCTGGAAGACCATCGAGCGCTACCGCGTCAACGTGGTCAGCGTGGTTCCGACGATCCTCTCGATCCTCGCGGCTCGCCGCCGGTCGGAAGGACCCGGCGATCTGTCGTCGGTCCGTTTCTTCATCTGCGGCGCCGCGCCGCTTCCCGAAGAAGTTCAACTGTCGTTCGAACGCGACTTCGGCATTCCCGTCTTCGAAGGCTACGGACTGTCGGAGACGACCTGCTACTCGTCGTTCAATCCTCCCGATCTCGCGAAGCGCAAGGTGGGGTCGGTGGGCGTCGCGGTCGGCAACGAGATGTGCATCCTCGACGACGACTGCAATCCGGTCTCCGACGGCGAGTTGGGCGAGATCTGCATCCGCGGCGAGAACGTGATGACGGGCTACTACAAGATGCCCGAAGCCACGGCCACGGCGTTCGAAGGCGGGTGGTTCCACTCCGGCGACATCGGATTCCGCGACGCCGACGGGTTCTACTTCATCCGCGACCGCAAGAAGGACATGATCATCCGAGGCGGTGAGAACATCTATCCGCGAGAGATCGACGAAGCGCTCTACCGCCATCCGAAGATCCGTGACGCCGCGACGATCGGGGTTCCGCATCCGATGTACGGCGAAGAGCCGAAGTCCTACGTGGTCGTGAAGGAGGGCGAGACCCTCGACGCCCACGAAGTGATGGCGTGGTGCCGCGCGAACTTGGCGGACTTCAAGTGCCCGCGTTCCGTGGCCTTCATCGCCGAGATTCCGAAGGGACCGTCCGGAAAACTCCTGCGCAGGGCGCTGCGCGACCTCGACAAGGGAACCCGCTGATGGATCGTTCCGATTCCGACCTCCTCTTGTCCGAAGAGCAGGCCATTCTTCAGAAGACGTTGCGCGATTTCGTCGCCGAACGCGTGACGCCCGTCGCGGAGGCTCTCGATCATGATGCGGCGCACCCGGAGGCTCTCGTCGCGGGGATGGCCGAACTCGGCCTGTTCGGCATCCTCGTCCCGACGGATGCCGGTGGTGTCGGGATGGGGCACCTCGCGCACGGCCTCGCCGTGGAAGAACTCGCGTGCGGTGCGGGCGGACTCGGTGCGATTCTTGCGGCCCACGGTCTCGCCACCGACGCGCTCGTCGGATCCGGGATCGCATCCCCGTTTCTCGCGGACGCGGCGTCGGGGGCGGCCCTTCTCGCCCCCGCGTTGCAGGAGGACGACGCGCAGCTCGTGACGTCCGAAGCCTCGGCCGTCGACGGCGGCTGGGTGCTGACGGGACGCAAGGTTCAGGTCGCGTTTCCCGGACGCGCCGCGGGTTTCGTCGTGCTCGCGCGCGAAGACAAGTCGTATGCGTTGTTTTTCGCGACGGCGGGGGCCGCCGGCCTCCGTCACGACGGTCCCGATGAACGACTGTCGCTCAACTGCCTCGAAACCGGGACGCTCGTGCTCGACCGAACTCCCGCTACCCGACTCGGCGGGGCCGACCTCGTCGCCCGCGTGCTCGCCTCGGCCCGCATCGCGGTCTCGTGCCTGCTCGCCGGGATCGGGCGCGGTGCCGTCGCGGCGGCCATGAAGTACGCCCACGAGCGCAAGCAGTTCGACCGCTTCCTCCACGAATTCGTCGCGATGCAGGAACGCATGTCGCGCGGCGACGCGCGCGTCGAAGCCGCCCGCGCTTTGGCCCACGGAGCGGCGCGTCTCCGCGATCGCGGAGAACCGTGCGGCCTCGCGGCGGCACGCGCTCGGCTCGTCGCGGGTGAAGCGGCCATGTCCGCCGCGGACGACGCGCTCCAAGTGTTCGGCGGTTACGGGTTCAGTCGGGAATATCCGGCGGAGCGCTTTTACCGCGACGCACGCTTCACCGGTTTCGGCGAATCCCATCCTCCGGCGCTCTACCTCAACATCACGAAGGGCATCGCACCATGAGCACTCGGCCCCGGTTGGTCGTCGGAATCTCCGGATCGTCGGGGCCGCACTTCGGCGTGCGCCTCCTCGAAGTGATGAAGGCTCGCGGTACCCACGAGGTGCACCTCGTGGTGACGCCGGGCGCCGCGCTCACGATGCGTCACGAGATGCCCGAGCGCTCGCTCGCGTCGGTGCACGCGTTGGCGGACGTCGTCCACGACGACCGCGATTTGGCCGCTCCGATCGCATCGGGGTCGTTTCTGCACGACGGGATGATCATCGTGCCCGCGAGCATGAAGACCTGCGGCAACCTCGTCGCGTGCAACGCGGGGAATCTTCTCGTCCGTGCCGCCGACGTGACGTTGAAGGAACGTCGGACCCTCGTCGTGGTGCCGCGCGAGGCGCCGCTGCATCTCGGGCATCTGCGGATTCTCTCGTCGCTCGCGGAGATCGGTGCCGTCGTGTTGCCTCCGGCGATCGCTTTCTATCACCGCCCGAAGACCCTCGAAGACGCGGTCGATCACATCGTCGGCAAGTGTCTCGACTCGCTGAAGATCCCCCACGACCTCTTCCGTCGCTGGGGGTCGTGACGCGGATCGCGTGGCGGATCAGACTTCGATCCGCAGGAGGTCGTGGGCCATGATGAGGTCGGGGAAGACCTCGCGCCCTTCCGTTTCGAGTTGAGCGAGTGCCGCACCCTCGTAGCGGGTCGAGAAGTGGGTCGCGATGAACTTCTTCGCCCCCGCACCGCGCGCGATCGTGGCCGCGTGGCGGATCGTGGAATGCTTGCGGTCGAGCGCCATGTCGAGTTGGTCGTCGCCGTACGTCGCTTCGTGGATGATGAGATCGACGTCCGCGGCGAGCCGACGAGCCGCGATGCAGAATCCCGTGTCCGTGATGTAGGCGACCGACTTGCCTTTGCGCGGGGGCCCGACGAGTTCGTCGGGATGCACGACGCGGCCGTCGCGGAGCGTGATGGATTCACCGCGTTGGAGCAGTCCCCGTTCCGGTCCGAACGGAACACCGAGGGCGTCGGCCTTCGCGCCGTCGAACTTGCCCGGCAGGTCTTTTTCCTGGAACCGATACCCGAGCGACGGAATCGTGTGGTCGAGCGGGGCCGACGTCACGATGTAGTCGTCCTCCTCGCAGATGACGCCTTCGTGGTTCGGGGGAAATTCTTCGATCCGGAGTTCGAACCCGAGGCGGGTGGTCCGCGGGAAGTTCAGGATGAAGTCGATGTAGCGCCGGATGCCCTTCGGGCCGTAGATCGTGAGCGGAGTGTCCCGCTGTCCGAGATTCATCGTCGAGATGAAGCCCGGCAGTCCGAAGATGTGGTCGCCGTGCAGATGCGTGATGAAGATCTTGCCGAACTTGCGACGGGGGAGTTCGGCCTTCATGAAGCGGAACTGGGTGCCTTCGCCGCAATCGAACAGAAGGACTTCGCCTTCCCGCAGGATGGCCGTGCCGGAGAGCCAGCGGCGCATGGTGGGAGCGGCGCTCGAGGTGCCTAGGATGACGACTTCCATGGGGTTCCGGAGGGCCGTGATGATACGCCGTCGCGCGTCCCTTGCCACGACCGCGACGGTTTCCGACCGGAAGGACGCAGTTGCTAGAGTTCGGGCATGACCGAGTCCACGCGTCTCACAAGTCTGTCGCCGGGCGGGGGTTGAGCCTCGAAGATCGGCCCGGCCGATCTGGCGCAGGTTCTGCGCCGCCTCCCTTTGGTGACGGACCCCTCCGTCCTCGTCGGCGTTGAAACCGGCGACGACGCCGCGGTCTACCGCACGCCGTCGGGCGACCTGATCGTCGCGACGTTGGACTTCTTCACGCCCGTGGTGGACGACCCCTTCGATTTCGGGCGCGTCGCCGCCGCGAATTCGCTCTCCGACGTCTACGCGATGGGCGGTCGCCCGCTCTTCGCGCTTTCGGTGGTCGCCTATCCGGTGAAGCAGGGACTCGACATGCTCGGTCGCATCATGGACGGTGCGACCGCGATCGCGCAGGAGGCGGGCATCCCGATCCTCGGTGGTCATTCCATCGACGACACGGTGCCCAAGTTCGGCCTCGTGGCGGTCGGCATCGTCCTTCCGCAGCACCTCACCGCGAACAAGGGTGCGCGCCCCGGCGATCGCCTCTATCTGACGAAACCCCTGGGTTCCGGCGCGCTCACCGGCGCACTGAAGCGCGGGTTGATCGACGCGGACACGATCCGTCGCGTCACCGAAACGATGGCGACGCTCAACCGTCGCGGCGCCGAAGCCATGAACGAAGCGGGCGCACGCGCGGCGACGGACATCACCGGATTCGGGCTTCTCGGTCACCTGCAGAAGATGATGGCCGCGGGCGGCACCGAAGCACGTCTTCGATTCTCGGCGCTGCCGTTCATCGAAGGCGCCGTGCCGCTCTACGAAGCGGGGACCGTCCCGGGCGGCACGAAGCGCAATCTCGACCACTTCGGCTGCCATGCCGTGTTCGACGGTGCCCCGTCATGGGCGCCGTTGGCGGTCGCCGACGCGCAGACGTCGGGGGGCCTTCTCATCGCGATCGCGCCCGATCTTGCCGACGCCCTCGAACGGGCATTGTCGGCGCGCGGTGTTCCGGTTCACGCGGTGGGTGACGTCGTCGAAGGCGTTGCGGGTCGCGTGGTCGTCGGCGCCTAAGCGTCAGCGGAACGATTGCCACACGGCACGGGCGAGCATCCCCGTACCGACGATCGTGAGGATACCGCCCATGATGCGGGCCTTCGTCGCGGAGCCGATGCGGGAAGCGAGCCGGGCGGCACCGAGAGAGATGACCACCGCTCCGACCCCGAACGCGACGACGCGCGGGTCGAACGTGATCGACTTGTCGGCTTTTCCGAGCCAACTCGCCGTTGCGTTGACGGTGATCACGAGAAGCGACGCACCGACCGCCTTGTCGACGTGGATGCGGGCCCCGACGATCATGGCGGGAACGATGATGAAGCCCCCGCCGATGCTGGTGACTCCCGTCAACGCACCCGCACCGATCGCGGCGAGGATCGTGCGCGCGAGCGACGGCGGCGGCTCGTCGAGGTCGATGACCTTCATCCCGAGTCGCGTCGACGCCCCGACGCCTTCGGGTTCGCCCGGTGCTTTCATGCCGAGTCGCGTCATGGGGCCGACGCCCGACGCCGACGGCGACGGAGTACCGACGCGCGTCATGGAGGGACCCGCGGTGCGGCGGGCTTTCTGCAGCATGAGCGTGCCGGAAACGAGCATCGTCGCGGCGAGCAACGCGATTTGGACGTCCGCCGGGAGCGGCCGTGACGCGAGACTGAACAGATAACTCGACAGGGCTCCCGCGCCGCCGAAGATCGCCGCGGCGCGGTAGTCGACGTCGCCTTCGGCGATGCGGGGGATCCCGCCCGCGAACGCCGAGGCCGCGACCACGAGCAGCGATCCCGTCAGTGCCGATTTGTCGTCGAGTCCGACGCCGAGCGCGAGCAACGGCACGGCCAGCACCGAACCTCCTCCGCCGAGGAGCCCGAGCGCGAGTCCGACGATGCCTCCGAGGAGACCGCCGGCGACCAAGTCGAGGTTCATCCGTCAGTCGGGCTTTCGCGTGGGGGCGGCGCAGGCGGAGGTCGTCGGGGCGGCACACGCCGAAGGCGCGGCCGACGCCGCACATGCGGAGGTCGAGCCCTTCGTGGCGCAGGCACCCGCCGTCGTCTCCGCGGCCACCTGATTCCACGGCATCTTGCCGAGGACGAGCGCCATGCCGCAGAAGCCCGAAAGCCCCGCGAAGAGAAGTCCGGCGCCGAGGAACATCGGAACGGCGACGAACGCCGGATTGACGAACGCGGTGAGCAGCGATCCGCCGAGAGCGAGAATTCCGACCGTGATCTGCACTTGGCGGTCGAGAGACACGATCTTGCGACCCTTGATCACCGGGAGGGATGCCGTCGTCCACGCGCGCATGCCGCCGTCCATCACGCGGACTTCATGGCCCGCGGCGGCGAGAATCGGAGCCGCCATCGTCGCGCGGCTGCCCGACTGGCAGATGACGACGACTTCCGCACCCGCGGGAAGTTCTTTCGCACGTTCCTTCAGGACGTCGAGGGGAATGTTGATGGAATCCGCCACGCGGTCGCCGGCGAACTCGATCGGAGTGCGCACATCGAGCAGAACGACGGGGCGGTTGTCGGACTTGCGGCGTGTCACGTCGCCGACGGCGATGGGCGTCGGTTCTGAGACTTGGCCCATGTTGTAGCGGAGGATCGCCATCATGTTCGCGGGCGGTTCGGCGGTCCCGGAGAGTCGACGCGTCAGCGCCGAGCGGTCGTTTTCCGCGAAGAGGGGATTCGCCGATTTTTCCGCCGCGAGGGTCGACGTCGGTGCGGTGCCGTAGACGTGTCCGGGCATGACCGTCGTGTCGGCGGGGAGTGTTTCGAGGCGTCGGAAGGTGTCGAAGAGTTCCGAGGCGCTGCCGCCGGGAAAATCGACGCGTCCCGCCCCGCCGACGAACAAAGCATCGCCGGTGAACACGTGGCCGCCGACGACGATCGACACCGAGTCGGGCGTGTGACCTTGCGATTCGATGAAACGGATCGCGTCGTCGCCGAACGGGATCGGGCGAGCGACGTCGATGCGGGTGACCTTGCGGGTGGTCTTCGTCTTCGGGTGGGCGAGATGCGTCGCCCCCGTCTTTTCGGCGAGCAGATGCGCGCCGGTCAGGTGATCCGCATGCGTGTGCGTATCGACGACCCAGACGATGCGTGCACCGCGTTCGGAGGCGGCATCGACGACGGCGTCGACCTGATCGAGGCGCGGGTCGATCACGAGCGCCTGCTTCGTTCCCGACGCGACGACGAGGTACGCGCGGCAGCCTTCTTCGTGGGCGAACGTGACGACGTCGACGGCGGAGGTAGCGAGTTTCATGGCGGAGAACTCCGGGGCGATTCGCGATGCTTCCCTTGTTGAATTGTACGTGGGGCCGATGCCGCTTCCACGACGCGATCAGGGACTTTCCGCGGCGCGCCAGAGGTACCACGACGCGACGCTTCGCCACGGCGACCACCGCTTCGCACCGTGTTCGAAGGTCGACGTCGCGGGGAGCTTCTTCATGCCGAAGGCGCGCATGAAACCCTTTCTCAGTCCGAAGTCGCCGAGTGCGCACACGTCGGGGCGACCGAGTCCGAACAACAGGAACATTTCCGCGGTCCACGGACCGATGCCGCGCGTCGCGGTGAGAAGTGCGACGATTTCCGCGTCGGGACGCGCGAGAAGGGCCGAAGCGCGCGGGATGTCGCCGCGGTCGATGCGTGACGCGAGGTCGCGCAGCGACGCGAGTTTCGCCGTCGAGACGCCGCAGGCCGAGATCGCGTCCGGATGCGTATCCAAGAGGCGTCGCGCACTCGGAAAACGTCCACCTCCCGCCGCGCGTGCGACCCGGCGTCGAATGGTCTCGGCGGCCGCCGTCGAGATCTGCTGCGCGAGAACGGCGGCCGCGAGAGAACGGAAGACGTCCGGACGCGGGTTGATTTTTAGTCGACAGGGTCCGTGGACGTCGATCAGCCTCGCCATGGCCGGGCACGCCGCGGCGAGCCGACGTTCGGCGAGGCTGATGGTCGCGGGCGTCAGACGCTCGTCGGCGGTCACTTGAGCGAGAACGGGGCCCACGTCTTCGGAACGTCCGGAACGGCGGGGGATGCGGGCCACCAACGGCGGTCACCCGCTTTTTGTCCGCCGACGCCGAAGGCGATGCGGGCGCCCTTGTCGAGCCCGTCGGGGAAAAAGCGTTTGAGGTCGATCGAAAGTTCCGCGGTCCAACGCTTCGGATCGTCGGTCATCGCGTAGGCCATGACTCCGATGACGTTCGACTCTTCCCAACCTTTCGGGGATCCGTTCGAGACGATGAGCGGCTTTCTCGCCGAGTTCTTCGGGCTGAAACTCACCATGAACGACTTCGGTCCCGCGAGTCGCGGCGGATCCGCGTGGGCGTCGAGGAACACCATCACCTCGTTTTGCCGGACGTAGCGTTCGGGAACGTCGAAACCGATGTCGAGTCGTCCGTCCGCATGGGTCACGCGGACTTTCGTCGTTCCCGCGCTTCCGGGGATGTCGACGAAGAGACCTTCTCCGACTTCGGCGGCCCGTACGTCGCCGTCGAGGAGCACGGTGCGACAGCTCGGGATCGTCACGGGGTCCGGCACCGAGAGCGACGCGTCGAGCCATTCGACGAGCGACGTGTCGAACGTGCCCGACTTGCCGAAGAGCGCGGCGCCGCCCGACGCGGACGTCGTCGGAAGGACGTGGACGAGGTCGTGTCCGAACGCATCCTTCCACGCGGCGACGCCGCGCGCCGCTTCGTCGATCGAACCCGTGACGAGCACGGCGCGCTTGCGGACGGTTTTCGCGACGGCGGCGGCACCGATGCCGCGGTCGTCGAGCGGTGGCGAGAGAAAGAGGAGAGCCTTCGGATGGTCCGCATGCGCGGCGGCGTGGACCAACGTCGTGAGGCAGCCGGTCCCCGCTCCGAGTACCGCGATTCGGGTGCGGGGGATCCCGAGTCCTTCGACGTGGCGGCACGCCGCTTCGACGTCCAAGGCCCCCGCCGAAAACGCCGCGGCGCCTTCGGTCGCGATCGGTTTCCCGTCCTTGTCCTTCGTCGAATCGCCGTGGCCGCGCGGATCGAGGGCGAAAACGCCGAAGCCGGCCTTCGACAACTTCGGAACGGCGAGTTCGAAGGCCCACCGCGAACCGCCGACGTTGGGGACGAGGATGACCGCGCCCTTCGTCGTGTCGAGACTGGACTTGGTCCACCCGCCGACGACGGGTTGGCCGTCCGCCGAGGTGAGGGTGGTTTTCACCGCCTGGGCGGCGGCGGGAAGGGCCAAGACCGCAGCCGAAAGCACGAGGAGCGCACCGTTCACGAACCTCGAGACCAGGCGTTGCGGGGACGGACGACGAAGAAGGGCGGCCATGGACGGAGCGTAGCGTTTTCGGCAGATTCCCGCCGCTTTTCCGAGGCCTTCCGCGGGCGGTCACGAGGTTTAGGGCGACGGTCCCCGCTGCTAGTTTCTCGACCCCGGGCGGTGGTCGCCGACCGGCCTCCCGGAGACCCGCATGCGTCGCGCCGTCATCACCCACGCCTTCCGCACCCCGATCGGCAAGTTCCTCGGACAGTGGTCGGATCTTTCGGCGGTGGAACTCGGCACGTCGATCGCGTCCGGGCTTCTCGCGAAGGCGGGCGTGCCGGCCTCCGACGTCGGCCTCACGATCTTCGGATGCGCGCGGCAGGCCGGCCTCGGTCCGAACCCGGCGCGGCAGGTGGCGATCCGGTCGGGGATCCCCGAAACGAGCCCCGCGTGGACGATCAACCTCGCCTGCGGCTCGGGCCTGTGGGCGATCGTGCAGGCGGCGCAGTCCATCGCCCTCGGCGACGCCGACGTCGTGCTCGCGGGCGGGATGGAAAACATGACCCGTGTCCCGTTCCTGCTTCCGCAACTGCGGAAGGGCTATCGCATGGGCCACGCGCCCGTCGTCGACGCCATGTACCAGGACGGGTTCAACTGCCCGTTGGCGGACCAGCCGATGGGGGCGACCGCTGACACCTTGGCCCGTCAATACACGCTCTCGCGCGACGAGCAGGACGCCTACGCCTGTCGTTCGCACAACCGTTACGAAGCCGCGCAGACGCGCGGCGCGTTCGCCGACGAGGTGCTGCCCCTCACCGTGAAATCGAAGGCAGGGCCCGTCTCCGTGACCGCCGACGAACATCCGCGGGCGGGGGCGTCGATCGCCGATTTCGCCAAACTTCCCCCGCATTTCGACCCGAAGGCGGGATTCGTGACGGCGGGCAACGCGTCGGGGATCGCCGACGGAGCCGCCGCGGTCCTGGTGATGTCGGAAGAAGCGGCGCGGGCACGCGGGCTCGAACCGCTCGCCGTCATCGAAGGGCATGCGATTTCGGGCGTGGACCCGAAGGTCATGGGTCTCGGTCCCGTGCCGTCGACCCGCGCGCTCATGAAGCGCGTCGGTCGTGAACTCGCGGCCTACGATTTGGTCGAACTCAACGAGGCGTTCGCCGCGCAAGTCCTCGCGTGCGATCGCGACCTCCGTATCGACCCGGACCGCTTGAACGTCAACGGTGGGTCGATCGCGATGGGGCACCCGATCGGCTGCAGCGGCGCGCGCATCGTCGCGACGTTGCTTCACGAACTCCGCCGTCGCGGGGGCAAACTCGGCCTTGCGACGTTGTGCATCTCCGGAGGACAGGGCATCGCCGTGTCCTTCGTCCGTTCCTGATAGGCGTCTTCCGAAGGTATGCGCGCCATGACCACACTTCTCCGACTGATCCCGATCCTCGTCGTCCTCGCCGCCGGCGTCGCGCCGGCTCAGGATTCCGGAGCCCGCAAGGGGGTTTCGGTGGTGCTCGCCGCGGCACGCAGTTCCGTCGCGGACTTCGAGCCGATTCGGCTGAAGCTCATCGTCACGAACGACGCGGCGTCTCCGTCGGTCACGTTCCGCCGCAGCGATCTGCAGCGTGAAAAGTGCGTCGTCGCGGCGGGCCCCGACCGCAAGGGCAAGTGGTCGGAGACGAAGAAGCCCGACGTGGACAACGACATCGTGCTCAACGTGGGCGAGTCGTTCACGATGATCCTCGAGGCACGTGTTCCGGGAGGCGTCACGCCCGAAGGGTCGTACGTCATGCTGCAGTGGGTCGGTGCGGGCCCGCTCGCCGGAGTGCGTTCGAACGAAGTCCCGGTCAACATGCGCAAGGCGACGAACCCTCTCGCCACCGTGGAAACGAACGAGGGTGTGATCGTGCTCGAACTCCTCCCGGAAAAGGCGCCGAATCACGTGGCGAACTTCATGGAACTCGCCGACAAGGGGTTCTACAACGGTCTCAAGTGGCACCGCATCGTGCCGGGGTTCGTCGTGCAGTCGGGATGCCCGAAGGGCGACGGCACGGGCGACGCGGGCTACAAGATCCCCGCCGAATTCAACGACACGCCGTTCTTGAAGGGCGTGGTCGGCATGGCCCGCGCGGAGGAGAACGACTCCGCCGGCTCGCAGTGGTTCATCTGCGTCGCCGATGCGCGCGGGCTCGACAATCAGTACACGGCTTTCGCCCGCGTCCTCGAAGGACAGGAGTTGGCCGACAGGATTTCGCAACTTCCGCAGAAGTCGGGGTCGGAAGAGCCCGCGGTCGACGCGCGGATCAAGCGGGTGGCGGTATCGCCGCCTCCGGGATGGACCCGGCCCGCGGTGCGTCGCGTCGGTGATCCGGCCTCGCGTCCGTCGGACGGGAAGCCTTCGAAGGAGAACGGCAAGTGACCTATCAAAACATCCTCGTCGACGGCTCGGGAGCCGTTCGCACGCTCGTCGTCAACCGCCCCGCCAAACTCAACGCGTTGGATCGGGCGACGTTGCTCGAAATCCGTGCGGCGATGACCGCGGCGGTGGCGGATGCGTCGATCGGCGCGATGGTCGTGACCGGTGCGGAGACGGGCAAGAAGCCGTCGTTCGTCGCCGGTGCCGACATCGCCGCGATGAAAGCGATGTCCGCCATCGAACTTCGCGAGTTCGCGACGCTCGGGCAGTCGACCTTCGACCTCATCGAACAGGCGCCGTTCCCCGTCATCGCGGCCGTAAACGGCTTCGCGCTCGGCGGTGGCTGCGAACTTTCGATGGCTTGCCACATCCGCCTCGCTTCGGAACACGCACTGTTCGGACAGCCGGAGATCAATCTCGGAATCATCCCGGGATTCGCGGGAAGCCAACGCCTTCCGCGCATCGTCGGTCGTTCGAAGGCGCTCGAAATGTTGCTCGGCGGCGATCCGATCAAGGCCGACGAAGCCCTTCGCATCGGCCTCGTGAGCACCGTGCTCCCCGCCGCCGAACTGCTTCCGAAGGCGATGGAACTCGCGGCGAAGTTCGCCGCCAAAGCTCCGGTCGCGCGACGTTACATCCTCGATTGCGTCGTCCGCGGCGCGTCGATGCCCTTCGCCGACGCGCAAAAAGTCGAAGCCGACCTGTTCGGTCTCGTCGGAGCGACCGAAGACGTTCGGGCCGGGCTCGGTGCGTTCCTCGATCGCACCACCGCCGTTTGGCAGGGTCGCTGAACCTCAACTTTCACCGCCCCCACGCGGGGCCTTCTGCAAGGATCCGTCATGTCCCGTCCTGAAATCGTGATCGTCGGCGGCAAGCGAACCGCCATGGCCGAATACTGCGGAACCCCCGGCTTCGGTCTGTTCAAGGACCTGTCGGCCACCGACCTCGGAGGTCACGCGATTCGTGCCGCTCTCGAAGACGCGGGAGTGAAGGCCGACGCCGTGGATCACGTCGTCATGGGCAACGCCATGCAGACGTCCGTCGACGCGCATTACGGCGGACGTCACGCGGCGCTGAAGGCGGGCATCCCGATGGCGACGCCCGCGTTGACCGTGAACCGCATCTGCGGATCGGGCATTCAAAGCGTGATCAACGCGGCCCACATGCTGATCGTGGGCGATGCGCGCATGACCGTCGCGGGCGGCATGGAGAACATGTCCCAAGCGCCGTTCTGCATCTACGGGAACGAGATGCGCGTCGGAATCCGCTTCGGCGTCCAGCCGAAGATGACCGACTACCTCTTCCAAGGACTTCACGACACCTACTGCAATTCCTTCATGGCGCAGACGGCGGAGAAGGGGGCTGCGCAGCACGGCGTGACCCGTGCGGACGCGGATGCCTACGCGCACCGCAGTCATCAACTCGGCGCGAAGGCGGTCGCCGCCGGGCGCTTCGAACGTGAAATCGCCCCGGTCAAGGTCAAGCAAGGCCGCACGGAAATCGCCGTGACGAAGGACGATCACATCAAACCCGAGACGACCCTCGAAGGGTTGGCCAAGTTGCGTCCCGCGTTCGGCGAGAACGGACTCGTGACCGCGGGCAACGCGTCGGGCATCGTCGACGGGGCCGCGGCTCTCGTCGTCACGACGCGCGGCGAGGCCGACGCGGCGGGCCTCCGAGTCCGTGCGCGCATTACGGGTTGGCACGTCGCGGGACTCGACCCGAGCATCATGGCGCTCGGTCCGATCCCGGCGACCGAGGGGCTCCTCGCGAAGACGGGGCTGTCGGTCAAGGACGTCGACCTCTTCGAAATCAACGAAGCGTTCGCTCCTCAGGCGGTCGCGTGCGCGAAGGCGCTCGGGATCGACATGGATCGCTTGAACGTCAACGGCGGCGCCGTGGCGCTCGGACACCCGCTCGGGGCGTCGGGCACGCGGTTGCTGCTCACGCTGGTCCACGAACTGGAACTCCGCGGTCTGAAGCGCGGGATCGCCACGGCGTGCATCGGCGGCGGACAGGGTATCGCGATGATGGTGGAGCGCTGAGTCGTGGCGGCCCCCAAGGAATTCAAACTGACGCCCGGCAAGCGCGTTCTTTTCCTGACGAAGGACCCGGAGAAAATCCGACTCCAACTTCAGGGGAAACTCGATCTGCGCATGGCGGATCTGACGGTCGACGACCTTCTCGACGACGTCAACACGGATGCCATGACGCCGAACTGGGTGTGCTTCGACTGGAAGCCTTCGGAAATCGCGAAGAACGCCTATGCGGGACTCGTCGTCAACGGCGAGCGGCTGTTCCGTGAACGCGCGCTGATGGACGGAAACTTCGAAGTGATCGTGTCCGGGCGCCGCAAGGGCACGGGTTCGTCGCGCGAAACCGCGGCGCAGTGCGAGAAGTGGTCCGGGATCAAGCTCGCCGTCGCCGAGTCGTTCGCGCCGATCCACGCGCGCAACAACTTGAACCTCGGCACGCTGATGGGCACCTACGCGATGGTCGAACGCCTGCAGTCCGGCGCATCGATCCCGCTCGACGCGTTCCTCGAAGGCCACGACCCCGTGACGCAGGAGATCATCCGCGCAGGAGGACTGTTTCCGTTCTCCGCCGCCCTCGCGCGCGGTGACGTCAAGCCGCCGCGTCGTTCGACCCCGGCGCGTCCGATGACGATGGGGGAGAAGATCCTCGCGAGCCATCTGCTGCCCGGTTCGGGTTCCGAATGGGTGGCGCCCGGCGACGCGGTGATGGTGCGCGTCGACGCGGGGTACTCGCACGAGTACACGACCGCACAGGTGCACGCGTTCCTCGCCGAGGAGTACGGCGTCGACTACCGTCTCGCCGATCCGACGAACTTCGCCGTTTTCGAGGATCACCTGATCTACGCGACGGGAGTGCCCGCGATGGCGCCCTTCGCGGACAAGATCGAGAAACTCCGCGAGATGCAACGCGAGTTCCAGAAGCACACGGGCGTACGCGACTACTCGGCGAAGGACGGGGTCAGCCCCGGCATCTGCCATCAGGTCGCCCGTGAAGAATTCCTGTTGCCGGGCCAGCTCGTGCAGGCGACCGACAGCCACACGTGCATGGGCGGCGGCTCGAACGCCCTCGCCTACGGCGTCGGTGCCACGGAATACGCCGCGTTGGTGAAGTCCGGGCTGACGCTCGCGACGTGCGCCGAGTCGATCCGTTTCGAACTCGTCGGTACGTTGCGACCGGGAGTGACGGCGAAGGACGTGATGCTTCACATCCTTCTGCATCATGCGAAGCCGCAGCACACGCTCGATCGCTACATGGAGTTCGGCGGCCCCGGACTCACCGCGATGTCGATGGACGAACGTGCGACGCTCGCCAACATGGCGACCGAGTGCGTCGCGAAGTCCGGCATCTGCGAGGGCGACGAGGCGACGGTCGCCTGGATCGCGGCGCGGCGCCCGGATCTGTCGCCCGAAGACATCCGTCGACGCATGGTCCACCCCGATCCGGGGGCGGTGTACGGCGGCGGCGTTCACACGATCGACCTCTCGTCGCTCGAGCCGATGGTCGCGACGCCCGGCGATCCCGATCGCGGGATTCCGTCGGATCCGACGAACGGTGCGAACGTCTCGGAGATCGGCGACGTCAAGATCGATATCGCGTACGCGGGTTCGTGCACGGCGGGGAAGGAGGTCGACCAAGACCTCTACGCCGCCGTGCTCGGTGAAGCCGTCCGCGCGGGTCGTCGCATCCCCGAGGGTGTCGAGTTCTTCATCCAATTCGGTTCGAAGAACGTCGAAGACTACTGCCGCACCAAGGGTTACCTCGACATCTACGAGCGTGTCGGTGCGAAGGTCGTGCCGCCGGGTTGCGGCGCGTGCATCGGATGTGGTCCCGGCGTCTCGTCGAAGGGCACGCAGACCACGGTGTCCGCGATCAACCGCAACTTCCGCGGCCGCAGCGGTCCCGGTCGTCTCTACCTCGCGTCGCCGCTCACCGTCGCGGCGTCCGCCGTGCTTGGGAAGATCGCTTCATATCGCGAAGGGATGTTCTCCTAGGCGAGTCCGAAGAAGCGGATCTTCTTGATTGAACGATGTCGGCGACGTGCTCGCGAGCGCGTCGCCGACGTCGTTTTCGTCTGCATTTCTTCGACGAAATCCGCTTGGAGATTCGAAGGTCGGGGGATACGCTATCGGCCTCGAAAGTGGAGTTGGGAACGTCGCCGTCACTCCCCCTTGCCAGGTGGTCGGCTGATCCCGAACAGACGTATGATGGACGTCAGGTTTGAGTGCGTGTTCGAAGGAAAGCGCCTCTATGTCGTCGTCGCTCCGGACGGCGAGCAGGTGCTGTTTACCGGTACCGTTCCGCAGTGCCGCCGCTTCATCGAGGTTTACCGCGAGAAGGTCGAGCGCGCCCGCATGCGTGATCGCAAGGGCAACCGCTCCTTCCAGACAATCTCGTGACGGCGACTACGCCGGGGCCGATTCGAACGACCGTCGTCGCGGCCTTGGGCGGTGTCCTCGAGTACTTCGACTTCGTCCTCTTCGCGTTGTTGGCGCAACCGTTGGGTGACGCCTTCTTCCCGAAGGAAGCGTCGTCGGACACCCGGGTGATCGAAGCCTTCGGCGTGTTCGCGGCCGGTTATCTCGCCCGCCCCTTCGGCGGGCTCTTCTTTTCCCATCGCGCCGATCGACAGGGTCGCAAGGGTGTTTTCGCCCAAACCGTTTCCCTGATGGCGTTGACGGCGGGCTTGATAGCGATCTTGCCCGGCTATGCGACGTTGGGTGTCGTCGCGCCCGCCCTGTTGATCCTTCTCCGGGTGGTCCAAGGGCTTGCGTTCGGCGGAGAACTGCCGGGCGCCATGTGCTTTCTGGCGGAACAGGTGCCCGCGGCGCATCGCTGCTTGGCTCTCGGCATCCTGATCGCGGCGGTGAACGCGGGAAACCTCGTCGCGTACGGAGTGATCGCGGCCGTCGGAGCTTTCATGACGCCGGAAGCGTTCCACGACTGGGGATGGCGCATCCCGTTCGCGGTCGGTGCGTTGGCGGGACTTTTTTCGATCCTCGTTCGCAAGCATATGTCGGAAACGTCGGTGTTCATGAAGATGCAGGCGGAACGCCGCATCGAGAAGGTCCCTGCGCGGACGCTGATGCGCGACCACTGGCGCACCGTCCTCCACATGCTCGCGCTCGTCTCCGTGCACGCCGGCGTGGTGTCGTTGTTCTTCCTCGCGCTGCCGACCCTTCTTCCCAAGTTCACGGGTCTGTCGCCCACCGAGGCGCGCGGCGTCGCAACGTGGGTCACCATCATCGGAACGCCGTGCTACGTGCTCGGCGGTTTCGTCGCCGATCGCTTGGGGCGTCGCGTCGCGATTCTCGGCACGCTCGTCTTGACCGCTATCGCCGCGCCCACGTCGTTCATTTTGATCGGGCAAGGTCACGTCCTTCCGGGCGCGATCCTCGGTGTCGTCCCGCCGTGTCTCTTCGTCGGTTCCTACCTCGCGTCCATGGTCGACGCGTTCCCCGCGAACGTTCGCACTTCGGGAATCGGTCTCGCCTACAACATCGGTTATGCGGTGGTGGGTGGTGGTATTCCGACGCTTTCGGCCCTCATGCTGCACGAAGGAGCCTCGCCGTGGATGGTGTCGGGCGTCCTCGGTGCGTTGGCGGTGATCGCGTTCCTCGTCGAATCGCTTTGGCCGCGCACGGCCGTTCGAACTCAGGAAGAAGGACATTCCACGGCGTGACGGATCGTCACGCCCGTCGATTCATCGCCGAAAGCGGCGGATTCGACTATGGTCGACAGTCGCGTGGGGCATGATTTCTTCGTCCAGTAAAGTGCTTCACTTGACACTCGACCTTCATTCCACGAAAGTCGGCCCCGTCGCAACAAGGGGGAATCGTGGAAGAGTCGCTCATTGAAATACCGTTCGATCGTCTTCGCTGTCGCGAGCCCGAAGCGTGGGATACGTTCGCGGAACAGGTGCGCGTCATGCTCGGCGGCTTCCTGCGCGGCATGAAAGTCGACCACCATGCGTCCGAAGAGATCATCCAAGACTGTCTGTTCGTCGCCTGGCGCCGACTCGAAGGCCTTCGCGATCCGCAGCGGTTGGGAACCTGGATGCGGACGATCGCGCGCAATCGCTTTCTGACGTCGTTGCGGCGCCGAGGCCCGAAGGAAGTTGCTCTCGAATCCGCGGCGGACGTCCACGTGGTCGACCCGCCTCTGGAAGAAGGACTGCCGGGGGTGCTCCGCGTCGAGGTGCATCGACTTTCCGGCCGCAAGCGCCTCATCATCGAACTCCGCATTTTGGGTGGATACAGCCCCGAAGAGGTCGAAGAAATGACGGGCATCCCGCGAGCCCGTCAGCGTCGCTGTCTGTACAACGCGCTGTCCGACTTGCGCGCACGGCTTTGCGGTGGCGACGGTCGCATCGCGGTCCGTCGGCCCGAGTGAATCGAACGGAGTCGATCATGTTTCGTCGCACGGTGACGTACCTGTTGCTCGCCGTTTCGGCTCTTGCACAGTCGGATGCGAAGGCGCTGTTCGAGATCGCGAAGAAACGACTCGTGGTCGCACAGACGCACGCGGGGGACGGACGCCTCGAACGGCTGCGTGCATGCGTCCCGCTCTTCGAGCGGGCACGTGCGGTGGCGCCGATCGGATCGCGCGAACGCGCCCGGTCCGGATTGGAAGCGGGCCGACTCCTGAAACGGCTCGGCGACGTGTCGGCGGCTGAGAGCCTCTACCGCGACGTCGCCGCCGAAGGTCCCGCGGAAGAAGCGGTGGGGGCGCTGCATGAGCTCGCAACGCTCCATCGCTCGTTGCGGCGCATCGACGACGCCGTCGCCGATTTGGAAGCCGTTCTCGTCCGCCATCCGACCCAAACCCGTGCGTGTGCCGAGGCGTTGGTGCGTCTTGCGTCGTTGCATCGGGCCGAGCGCCGAATCCCGGAGGCCCGGGCCGCATTGTCGCGTTGTCTCGATCACTACATCGAGCATCGCACCGTGGTGCTCGATGCGTTGGACGCGTGGGTGGCGCTCGAAGTCGGCCAAGGAGACTTCGGGGCTGCGCGTCGGACTTTTGAACGCGAAGCCCACCGCATTCGTGCGCGTGCGACCGATTCGCGCTCGCGCGCATCCACCGACAACGGGCTTGCGAAGATCGCCCTACGACTCGGCGCGGCACCCAAAACCGGGACGCCGGGTGTCGAGCGACCTTCGCCGACGGATTCCTAGCCGAACAAGCCCGTCGACCCGTGGGCTCGTGCGATGTAGGCCTTCTTGTCGAACTTCTTGCCCGTGCTCGCATAGGACATGAAGCGCACCATGCCGAACACGGGGCGCGCCGGCGCCCATGGGCGATCGTGGAGTCCGCCGATCGCCCATGCGATACCCGTGAACCCGTTCGGGTCGCGCCCGTCGAGTTCATAGGCGTCGTTCATCGCCAAGGCGACGTCGAAGGCGGCCTCCGGCGTCGGCGACCACTCGAGAATCTTCTTGGCCCAGTACATCCGCACGTAGCCGTGCATGTGTCCCGTCGTGACCATCTCGGTCTGCGCCGCGTTCCAAAGATCGTCATGGGTCTTCGCGGCGACCAACGTGTCGGCGTCGTACAGATAGGGGCGGGGGTCCTTCCGGTGTTCGTCGAGGGATTTCAGCGCCCACGCCGGGCAACCGGCGAGGGAGTCGTAGCGCGGCTGGCGAAGGGTGTAGTTGTAGGCGAGTTCGCGGCGAACGAGGAATTCTTCAAGGAACGCGTCGCGATCGGGGCGGGGGGCGGACGACGTCGCGACGGCGCAGGCGACGTCGCGCGGACCGAGATGGCCGAAGTGGAGCCACGGTGAAAGACGGCTCGTGAGCGTGAGGTCGGGCTGGTTCCTGTTTTCCGCGTAGCCGGGCAGACGCTCCTTGACGAAAGCGGCGAGTGCGCGGCGCGCGGACAACGGACCCGATGCGAAGGTGGATACCGGTGCGACCGTTCGGTCGATGTTCCACGAGTCCGGCACCGCGAGGCCCTTCGTCGTCGCGCCGCGCGGAGGCGTCGACCACGCACGCTTCGGGAGTTCGACGGGCTCCGGTCTGAGCCATGCGTCCATGACGCGGTGGTATTTCGGCCTCAGGGTGCGCGCCGCGAATTCCTGCTTTTCGAAGAGGGCCGGAGGCACGAGACACTCCGTTTCGACGGTGACCACCGGACAGGAGGCCTTCGCCGCGACGTCGCGCCGCCACGAGGTCGGTTCCCGCATCGGGTTCTCGTCGCCGACGATGACCGCGGCGC
Organism: uncultured Planctomycetota bacterium; assembly: GCA_903916245.1. Lineage (GTDB taxonomy): Bacteria > Planctomycetota > CAIWVZ01 > CAIWVZ01. Next base: position 35,092 of record CAIWVZ010000064.1, read on the forward strand.
GGACTTCCTTCGCAAACGGAACGACGTGGTGGTCGGGGAACGGACGAACCACCAAGGGGATTCCCACGCGGGCGAGATCGGCCTCCACCTCCGCGGCACCCGCGAAGAGGAAGGCGTAGGCCCGGAGCGTCGCTCGCGGGTAGCGGGGCATGAACCCGAGGAACGCCACCACGGGGAGATCGAGGCGGTTGGCGATACGGACCGCGACGGCAAGTGCCGGATTGTCCGAGGCGCGCTGCGCCCGCTGCATCCAGAGAACCACGCATGCCGCGCCGGGGGCGAACGGACCGCCTTTTCGGACGGTGACCCGCGGGTCGGTTACGAGTTCCGCGAGCAGCCCGTTGTCGAGATCCGTGGAGGGTGGTTGAGCGGGCATGCGGGCACGTTAGCGACTTGAACGATTTTGTCCAACAAATCGGATGGGTACACTTGGACACCCATGTTGCGTGATTCGGAATGTTCGGATTCTGCCGAGTACTCGGTGGGGGACTTGGCGGCCCTGACGGGGATCCGCCAAGCCACGCTTCGTGTGTGGGAACGCCGTTACGGATTTCCGATCCCGATCCGCAAGCCGTCGGGGCACCGCGTGTATCGAGCCTCCGACCTCGAGCGGGTGATGCTGATCGTGAAGGCGATGCGCTTGGGGCTGCGGGCGGGAGACGTCGTTCCGAAGGACCCCGACGCGCTGCGTCGACTCGTCGGCGACGACGGGGCGGGGGACGGAACGTGCGGTCCGTCGCTGGCGGAACTCATGGACGCGGTTACGCAGCTCGATGCTCCACGCCTCGAGAGATTGCTCGCCTCGCAGTCGGAAGTCCTTGGCCCGAGCCGATTTGCCTCGGAATGCCTCGCTCCTTTCGTCGATCGGATCGGCGACCTATGGATGAAGGGCAAGCTCGACGTCCACCACGAGCACTTCGCGAGCGAAGTCATCCAGGGCGTGGTGCGTGGCCTCCTCGCACGCACGGCCGCCAATCGCGGACCGTTGGTCCTTTTGACAACGCTGCCGGGCGAGCAGCACGCGCTCGGACTCTTGATGGCCGCGCTTTCGTGCACCGACCGCGGTTTGAGGGTGCTTCTCCTCGGTGCGGAGACGCCGAACGACGACATCGTCGCGGCCGTGAAAAGCAGTGGGGCGCGGGCGGTCGGGATCTCCGTCAGCGAATCGACGGCGCGTCCCGAAACGACGGCCCGTCTCCGCGTACTGCGCGCACGACTGCCCGGAGAAGTCGAACTGCTCCTGGGTGGAAGCGGCAGCGTCCACACGCGCCGTGGGTTGGCCGGTGTGCACTTCGTCCATCGTCCCGAGGCGTTGGGCGAGGTTCTCGACGCGCTCGTCGAACGTTGCGGATCGCGCGGTTAGAATCCCCGGCGTCAGGGGGAAAAGAGCATGTTTCGATACGTCGTTGGTGCGGCGATCGTTTCCGCGTGCGTCGCGGCGCAAGTTCCGGAATCCGGTTCGAACGAACGCCCCGCGGGTACCGCGGCCGTCGTGAAGACCGTCGTCTCCACGGAGATGTCGACGCTTCCGCGCGGCATCGTGCGTGCGGAAGCCGCGGCCGGCGCGGGTTTGGCCGCCGCCTATCCTGGTGACTTTGGTATTCGCGAGAACAAAGCCGTTCTCTTCACCGAAGACTTCGACGGAGCCGACGGCTTGAAGGCGTGGTCCGATCGCAAAGGCGACGTCCGCATCACCGAATCCGGTATGCACGGGACGCGCGGACTCGCGATCACCGCGGATCTGCGCGACGGCGGCAACAACGGCGGTCATCTTTTCAAGCGTCTGCCGTACGGCGAAGACGCCGTGTGGTGCCGCTTCTACGTGAAGTTCAAGAAGCCGCACGACTACGTCGGTCGTTTGGTTTCGCTGACGGGCGACGTGCCCGCGGAACCGGTGCCCTACCGCGGAGACGGCATTTGCCCCGACGGCAACGCCCGCTTCTTCACGTCGGTCGAACCGTTCGGTTTCGGCGGCGCGGTGCCGCAACCCGGTGCGTGGCGGATGCTTTCGTACTGGTGCGAGATGGAAATGGATCGCACCGACAACAAGTACTGGGGCAACGGCTGCAGCTCGACGAAGCCTCTCGCGGCGCGAGAAGATGCGTGGACGTGCGTCGAGATGTTGGTTCGGATGAACACGACGCCGAATGCCCGCGACGGCGAACAGGCGTTCTGGATCGACGGCAAGCCCGTCGCCGCTTTCGAAGGCTTCCGTTGGCGGACGTCGCGAAGCCTCGCCGTAAACGGCGTGTGGCTCAACTACTTCATGAGCGCGGTATCGGCGACGCGCCAAGGTTCGAAGACGCCCGCGGATACGTCGACGGTGGAATTCGACGACATCGTCGTTGCGAAGAGTTACATCGGTCCGAAGATCGATCCGGCCCCGCGTGCGGCTCCCGAGGCTCCGTCTCGGGACGAAGCGACGCCCGAAAAAAAGTGAGCGGCGGCGCCGCTTTTTCCCAACTGCCGCAGCGGTGACACCTAGCGGCGAACGGGGACGTTGCGACTACGTTTCAAGATAAGGCGTATACACAAAAAGATTCGCCCTCCGTCGTCTTTGGGGGAACACTTCCGCACACGGTGGCCCCGGCCCGGACTCCGCGCATGGAGTCCGACCGCGCGCACCACCGATTCCCCAAAGGTGACCCGATGAAGTTCTTCGCCTCCGCTGCGTGTGCAGCTTTGGTTTCGTGCCTCGCCTTCGCTCAAGGCGCGGCGTGTGGTTCCACTCTTCTCATGTCGGAAGCCGGCAACGGCGGCCAAAACGGCGTGTCGTTCGATGTCTACAACAAGACGCTCGATCCCGTCGTCTTGTGCGGACTCGACGTCAGCCTCGATCCGGGTGTCCACACCGTCCAAGTGTGGCAGGTGACGAACGGAACGTCGGCGATCACCGAGGTGGGTAATCCGTCGCACTGGTCGCTCATCGCGTCCTCCACGGTCACGTCCCTCGGTACGTCGACGACGGGCGTCAGCACCGTCTTCACGCCGTTCCCGGCGATGAACGTGTTGCTGCAGCCCGGTACGACCGCCGGCTTCATGGTGAGCACGGCGTCGGGGCAGGCCATCAACTACTCCACCGGCAATGCGACGACGTCACCCGTCGGCGCCACGTTCGCGCAGGATGCGAATATCGAACTCCGCGTCGGTCACGGACGTGGATTCTCCGCGGCGTTGAACGGCCCGTTCGGATCGATCTTCGGTTCCGCCAACGGCGGCCGCATCGCGAACGTGCGCGTCGGCTATTACACGACCGCCGGGATGCCTCGTTGGCAGGTGAACACCGCGGGTTCGACGCTGACGGGTAACGGTCAGTCGACGCCGTCGGCCTACGGCACGACCTACGGTCTTGCGAAGACCTGCGTCAACCAGACGATCACCGTCGGGCTCGACTCGGTCGGCCAAGGCCTGCCGTGGGAACTCGCGTCGACGATGTCGCCTCCGGTTCCGCTCGGTCAGGGCGCGATGGCCTCCGCGGGAGGAGAGGTGCTGAACCTCAACGTGTTCGATCCGACCTTGAGCTTCATGCTCGGTCTCTCTTTCGCGATTCCTTTCGCGGCGAACACGTCGTACTTCTCGATCCCCGTCCCACTCGGCATGACGTTCCAGATGGTGAACGCGAATCCCGCCGCACCGGATGGCTTCTCCTTGTCCTCCGCGGTGCGTCTCGAAATCGAAGCGTCGCCGTCGTTCGCCTCGTGGAACGGCGCCGCGATCGGTGACGACGACGTGAAGGTGTTGACCGCCAACATCCCCATGGGCCCGGGTTCGTGTGCCACGCCGATGCCTGCCGTGCCGTTCTACGGCGCGTCGAAAACCCAACTTTGGGTCGCCAGCAACGGTCGCGTCCTCTTCGACGGAGGCTCGGGTTACATGCTGAGCAGCCCGCTCGAAGCCTTTGCGCAGACGTTCGCACCGATGGTCGGCTTCTGGACCGACTTCGACGCCACGACCAACCCGACGTCGCAGTTGAAGGTCGACTGGTCGGTCCCGAACCTCGTGACCGTTTCGTATACGAACATGCCGTATCACGGGGTGGCGTTGCTCCGCGCGTCCGGGTCGATCACCTTCGACACGGTGACGGGTGCGATCACGCTCGCCGGAATGGGATCGTTCCCGTTGTTCCCGCTGTCGGAAGTCACGAGCAATTGGACGTTCCTCGGTATCTCGCGAGGCAACGGCGTCGCGACCGACCCGTTCATGGCCAACTTCGTTCCGGGCGCGACCGGAACCGCGGCATCCCCGACGGACATGCTCTACATGATCGGACCGACGGGGACGTTCGCCCAGGGCGTCCAGTCGTTGACGTTCACACCGTCGGCCAACGGCGGCTACAGCTACGCGGCGTTCTGATTTTCGGTCTCGATCGACTCCTGTTTTCGGCCCATTTCGCGCATGCGCGGAGTGGGCCGAAGTCGTTCTCGGAGAGGAGGTTCCTTTAGGGACGAAAACCCCTCTTTGGAAAAACTTTTTCTTTGGACAACTTCAAAGTTACGGGCCATTCTTCTAGCGCAAACGTCTCCGTTCGTACTTCTTTTCGCCCGTGCGGCGAGGGAGCGTTCGGTCCGCACGACGGCGCGTCGTCGCGACACCAACGGCCCGGGAATGTTCCCGGGATCACGAAACCAGACGGTCTCCGGCAGTTCCAAGGAGTTCGCTACGTCATGACTCGAGTTAACCCCCGCTCCAAGATTTCGCGCCGCGCGTTGCTCAAGGGCAGCGCTCTCGCGACCGGCGCCTTCTTCGTCGGCGGTCGTGTCTCCCGCGCGATGCAGGTCGGCGTTCCCGCCAGCCCGCCTACGACCCCGTGGCTGTGGCCTCTCGCCTTCTCTCCCCACGCCGTGCCGCTTCCGCCGGGCGTTCTTCCGAATCCGCTTCCGATTCCCGAGAACCACCAACGTTGGGACGAGTTCGAACCGGTCAAGTACTACGACATGCCGATCGGCGAAGGACTCCACTTCGCGCATCCGCAGCTGCCCGGCTCTCTCGCGTCCTGCTACAATAACATGCTCCCGGGCCCGACCTTCGTCGCGCGTTACGGCGAGCCGATGTTCGTGCGTTGGCGGAATCAACTCCCGGCCGTGATTCAGGGCTTCGGCAATTGCGACGTCATCACCCACGTCCACAACGGCCACCACGCGTCGGAATCGGACGGGTTCCCGGCCGACATGTACGGTCCCGGGTTCTTCAAGGACCACCACTACCCGAACATCTACGCGGGTGGTGATCCGGCCGAAGCGAAGAGCACCCTTTGGTACCACGACCACCGTCTCGACTACACCGCGCAAAACACCGTGCGCGGCTTGGCCGGGTTCTACATCCTCTTCGATCAGCACGACAGCGGTGACGAAAACGATCCGAATCCGGATGCGTTCCGACTTCCCTCGGGCATTCCGAACGGCAACGACGTCGCGAACAAGTTCGACATCCCGCTGGTGCTGACCGACCGCAGCTATACGCCCGCGGGAAATCTGACGATCGACCCGATGAACATGGACGGCCTTCTCGGCGACAAGTTCCTCGTGAACGGTCGAATCCAGCCGTACTTCAACGTGCAGCGTCGCAAGTATCGCTTCCGCATCCTCGACGGCGGTCCCTCGCGCTTCTACGACCTCTGGTTCTCGAACGGCATGAACTTCCAGGTCATCGGAAACGACGGCAATCTCCTGCCGGCCCCGATCACGCAGAACCACCACGTGTTGTCCGTGGCGGAACGCGTCGACATCATCGTCGATTTCAGCCAGCTGCCCGCGAACGTGACGGAGCTCTACCTCGTCAACCGTCAGGAGCAGACCGATGGTCGTGGCCCGTCCGGGGTGACGCTCCCGATGTCGCAGGCGAACCAACTGCTGAAGTTCAACATCATGCCGGCGCCGACGCCGGTGCCGGATCCGAGCCGAGTGCCCGCGGTCCTCAAGCCGATGCCGGCCATGAACCTCCCGGTCGCGCGTCGTCGTACGTGGGTGTTCGGTCGCCAAAACGGCATGTGGACGGTGAACAACCTGCTCTTCGATCCTTCGCGCTGCGACGCGTACGTGAAGCAGAACACCGCGGAGGTGTGGACTCTGAAGAACGGTGGCGGCGGTTGGGCGCACCCCATCCACATCCACCTCGAGGAATACCACCTGCTCGAGCGCAACAAGCGCCCCGTGGTCAGCGGCTCCGAGCGCGCCCGCAAGGACGTGTTCCGGCTCGGTGCGGGCGAAGAAGTCAAGATCTACTGCAAGTTCCGCGACTTCCTCGGCCGTTACCCGATGCACTGCCACAACACGCTTCATGAAGACCACGCCATGATGGTCCGGTTCGACATCATCCCCTGATCCGGAACATCATGACGACACCCAACACCATGAACCGCCGCACACTGCTCGGCGCCCTCGGTTCGCTGAGTCTTCCGTTCGGTCTCGTACTCCTCGGCGGGTGCGATTCCGGCGCGAAGACCGCGGCGGCGGCGGACACCGCGGTGAGCAAAGGCGCGGGAATCCCGATCCCGCGCCGCGAGTTCCCGAACCACGAGATCCTCGACCACAACGGACGCAAGGTTCGTTTCCACGACGATCTGATCGAGGGCAAGGTCTTCGCGGCGACGTTCTTTTACGTGAAGTGCAAGGGCATCTGCGGCGACATGAGCGGCAACATGAAGAAAGCCCACGAAATCCTGGGCGACTTCATGGGCGACAAGGTGCAGTTCTACTCGTTCTCGCTGAACGAAGACACACCCGAAGAGCTCCGCGGCTACATGGCGCGCCAAGGCATCGTGGACAAGAAGGGCTGGACCTTCTTCACCGGCGCCAAGGAAGTGATCAAGGACATCCGGTGGGGATTCGGTTTCTCGAATCCTTCGTCGGAAGAGGACGACGATCTCTCCGCGCACACGGGCATGGTCCGCTTCGGCCATCATCCGATGGACAAGTGGAGTTCCTGCCCGGCCCTCGGTTCGCCGAAGGGAATCGCACGCAACGTGATTTGGCTCTTCCCGCCGAACGAACGTCCGAGGATTCCGCTCCTCGACTTCGACGGCGCGAGCGGCGCGCGTCCTTCTTGAAGGCGCCTCTTCACGCAGGATTCATGCGGCCCGTTCCCGATTGGGGACGGGCCGCGCTTCTTTTCAATCACTCCGGGAGGTATCCTTTTCCCGCGCGATTGTTTGAGAGATCACGAGCGCGTTCCTCCCGAACAACCTGAAAGTAGTCAACTATGGCAAGGAAGCACTCCGTCCGTGTGTCCCGTCGTGAATTCCTCGCGGGAACGGCATTGGCCACGGGGGCGTTCTTTCTAAACGGCCGCTCGACCCGGGTAGGGGTTTCCGGTCCTCCGCCGAGTCCGCCGACGACCCCGTTCGTGAATCAACTCGCTTTCGCTCCGTGGGCGACGCCCCTCGCGCCGGGTGTTTCGCTCAACCCGTTGCCGATACCGGAGAACCATCAGCGTTGGGACGAGTACGCGCCGGTGAAGTACTACGATCTTCCGATCGCCGCGGTGTTGAATCAGCCGCACCCGCAACTGCCCGCCTCGTTGCTGTTCGGGTACGGCGGATCCGTTCCGGGCCCCACGTTCATGATGCGCTACGACGAGCCCGTGCTCGTGAGATGGCGGAATCAGTTGCCCGCTCAGGTCACCGGGTTCGGCAGTTCCGATGTGATCACCCATATCCACAACGGGCACAACGCGTCCGAGTCCGACGGATTCCCCACGGATTTCTACGGACCCGGCTACTTCAAGGACCACCACTACACGAACCACGCCGCCGGAGACGACCCTCTCGAACGCAAGGGAACGCTCTGGTATCACGACCATCGCTTGGAGTACACCGCGCAGAATACCTACAGGGGTTTGGCCGGTTGGTTCCTGCTCTTCCACGATCTCGACAGCGGAAACGAGAACGACCCCAACCCCGACGCGTTCCGACTTCCGTCCGGTGTGCCCAACGGTGGATACGGTGCGGGCTGCTACGACATCCCCTTGGCGTTGACCGACCGCCAATATGACCAAAACGGTTACTTGTTCATGGACGTCATGGAGATGGGCGGGCATCTCGGCGACAAGGCTCTCGTAAACGGCCAGATTCAGCCGTACATGAACGTCGAACGTCGCAAGTATCGGTTCCGCATGCTTTGCGGAGGACCGTCTCGTTACCTCGACATGTGGTTCTCGAACGAGATGCCGTTCCTTTTCATCGCGAACGACGGCAATCTTCTTCCGGCGCCCATCGTTCGGAATCACGTCTACCTGTCCATCGGCGAACGCGCGGACATCGTCGTTGACTTCAGTCAGCTGCCCGCGAACGTCTCGGAAATCTACCTGGTCAATCGTCTCGAGCAGACGGATGGCCGCAAGCCCGAAGAGGGCGTCCTCCCGATCGCCCAGAGCACGAAGTTCCTGAAACTGAACATTCTTCCGGCGGCGACACCCGTTCCGGATCCGAGTCGCGTTCCGACGACCTTGATGCCATTGCCCGCCCTGAATCTTCCCGTCGCGCGTCGACGCACGTGGGTCTTCAATCGCACCAACGGCATGTGGGCCGTCAACGGAAACCTCTTCGATCCGAATCGTTCGGATGCCACCGTGCGGCAGAACACGGCGGAAGTGTGGACGTTGAAGAACGGGGGCGGCGGTTGGGCCCACCCGATCCATATCCACCTCGAGGAATACCACCTGCTCGAACGCAACCGTCGGCCGGTGACGAGCGGTGTCGAGCGTTCGCGCAAAGACGTCTTCGATCTCGCGCCCGGGGACGAGGTGAAGATCTACATGAAGTTCCGTGACTTCCTCGGTCGCTACCCCATGCACTGCCACAACACCATCCACGAAGACCACGCGATGATGGTGCGATTCGACATCGTTCCTTGAACGATCCGTTCCCGACTCCGCCGATCTGGCGGCGTCGGGAGTATGGGTTGCGAAACGACTTTTTCAGCAAAAAGCCGTGCTCCGATCTTCGCATAATTCACGCCGATGCGTGTGGCGCAAAAGCCCGTCGACGAGACACTTGAGACGCTTTTTCATCGTCTTCATCGCGGCGGATGAACTTTTTTAAAAAGTCATCTTTGAATCCGAACGTGGGGTAACCTTCTCGGCGTCTCGCCTTTTGAGCCCGATGACTTTCGGCTTCAAAGGCGAGGGCGTGCTCTCGCCGACGGTGGCGCGAGCTTTCCGGCCCCCCCCTCGGAAAAAACGCCGTGAAGTCCACATCGAAATCTCTCGTCGCCGCCGCGGCTCTGACCCTCGGGTTGTTCGCGCAGCAGCAGTCGCCTTTCCTTCCTCCCGTTCCCGTTCCCCCGGAAAACCCCATCACCCCCGCGAAGACCGTGCTCGGCAAAATCCTCTTTTGGGACGAGCAGTTGTCGAGCGACAATACGGTCGCCTGCGGAACCTGTCATATTCCGGCTGCGGGCGGAGGAGATCCTCGGTCGTTCTCGCAATTGAACCTGCATCCCGGTTCGGACGGAACCTTCGGCACCGGTGACGACGTTCGCGGTTCTCGCGGCGTCGTCCACTGCGACACGAACAAGTCCTTCACCCCGGACGCCCACTTCTTCCCGAACCCGCAGGTCACGGGTCGCAAGTCGCCGTCTTTCATCGGCGTTCAGTGGCATCCGCAGTTGTTCTGGGATGGTCGTGCCGGTGGCACCTTCATCGATCCCGAGCGTCAAACCGTGGTGATCCCGCAAGGGGCCGCCATGGAGACTCAGGCGGCGGGGCCCATCACGTCTTCGGTCGAAATGGCGTGTTCGACGCGCAGCCACGGTGAAGTGAACCAGAAGCTCGAAGTGTCGAAGCCCCTCAACCTCGCGCGCAACATCCCTGCCGACATGGCCGCCGCCATCGCCGCGAACCCGACCTATCCCGCGCTCTTCACCGCCGCATTCGGCACCCCGGAGATTACCGCGGCCCGTATCGCGATGGCCATCGCCACCTACGAACGGACTTTGGTGCCGGATCAGTCGCCGTTCGACAATTACGTCCGCGGGAATCAAGTGGCGATGACGCCGCAGCAGATCGCCGGTATGAACCTCTTCACCGGTCCCGCGAACTGCGCCCACTGCCACACGATGCCGTTCTTCTCGAACGCGTTCGTGCCGCCGGGCACCGTATTCGATCCGGCCGATGCGGAGGGCTTCGAGAATATCGGCGTGCGTCCTCCGGGTGAAGATCCGGGGCGCGGCGGCGCTTCGGGGCTCGCGGACGAGTTGAATGCGTTCAAGACTCCGACGTTGCGCAACGTCGCGCTTCGTGCTCCGTTCTTCCACAACGGCGGCAAAGCCACGCTCATGGAAGCGGTCGAGTTCTATATGGCCGGCGGTGACTTCCCGAACCAACCCAACATCGATGCCCACATGACGCCGTTCTCGTTGACGGAAACGGAGAAGCAGGCGCTCGTGGCGTTCATGGAAGGGCTGACCGACCCGCGCGTCGCAAACGAGCAGTATCCGTTCGACCGTCCGACGTTGGCGTCGGAATACCTCACGAACGGTAATTGCTTCGGTACCGCGAAGGCCGGTAGCGGTGGCATCGTTCCGATGCACATGACCGTCTCGCCGCCGGTGCTCGGCAACGAGGACTACCGTCTCGGAATGTCCGGCGGTATCGGCGGCGGCTTCGCCTACCTGATTCTCTCCGGCAGCCGCGCGACCGCAGGCACCTGGATCGATTCGGTTCCGATGAACGTCAACTTGGCGGACTCCTTCCTTCAGGTGCTTCCGATGCCGCTCGGCGGTGCGCCGGGAATTGCGGGTGCCGGATTCGGCTCCATCGGAATCCCGATGCCGCGCTTCCCGTTCCTCGCCGGAGCTACGGCCCGTTCGCAGTGGATCGTCGTCGACCCGGGTGCGATCGGTGGCATCTCCTCCACCGACGGACTTGAAGTGACGATGGTTCTGAACTGACCGTCCGAAAGACGTCTCGCCCCGAGCCCCGCGGCCCCAACGCCGCGGGGCTCTTTCTTTTTGACCGGCTGAAGCGTGCGGCGGCACGTTTCGCCGAGGCGCGGCGACGGGCGACCGCTTCTTCGTTCGTTGCAGAGGATGCATCGGCGCCTCGACGCCCATCGACACGCTTGCAAGTGCTCCGGATGGAGTGCTCGTCGTTCCGATGCCGTTTTTCCCGTTCGGCGGGGGCGTTCCGGCGCGAGCGGCGCCCGATGTCGGCGCATCGGCAGGCGTTCATCCCGTTCGGTGGGGGCGTTCCGCAGCTGACGGCCGGTCGGCGGAACCGCTTGCATGCCTCCGGGGACCGATGGTTGTCACGACACTGCTCACTTTAGGCCGGAAGCTCATCCTGGAGGTCCTGAGGAGACAGGCGTCGATGTGGGCCGTCCTTCAGCGGGTACCAATCACTTGGAAGGGAGTGGGAACGTCGCTGCCCATTGCACGATCGGAGACGAGAGCCCGTTCGATCGCCCCGCTTCGCGACGATGGTCCTCGAGTCCGGTGCAATCGGACCCGATGAGGACTTCCATCGATCGCGATTCGTCGGGCGTCGTTCAACCCGTTGGGCCGGGGCGCTCCGGTGCCCACTGCCGTTCGTCGGAACCGCTTGCATGCCTCCGGGGAACGATGGTTGTCGCGACGCTGCTCACTCTTGGCCGGAAGCTCATCCTGGAGGTCCTGAGGAGGCAGGCGTCGATGTGGGCCGTCCTTCAGCGGGTACGAATCACTGGAAAGGGAGTGGGAACGTCGCTGCCCATTGCACGAGCGGAGACGAGAGCCCGTTCGATCGCCCCGATTCGCGACGATGATCCTCGAGTCCGGTGCAATCGGATCGGATGAGGTCTTCCATCGATCGCGATTCGTCGGGCGCCGTGGAAAAAGAGCGAAGCCCGAGGCCGAAGGGCCGCGGGCTTCGAACGGACGGCGAGTCGCGCGAGGATCAGGAGATGACGAGCACCTGTTCGTCGCGGTCGATTTCGAGGCCCGTCGCCGCATCGGTGATCGTGATGCGCAGACGATGGGGGAGACCGAGGAACGTCGGGGGAAGGATCGGGAGCGGAATTGCGATCGACGGCGCGAACACCAGTTCACCCGGCATCATGACGAACGGGGTCGTCGGAAGCACGGTGGTGACCGCGTTGCTCGGATCGTGCAGCGTCAACGAGACGTTGTAGCCGGCGACGGTGGGTAGAACGTTGTAGATCGCGAAATCGAACCACATGGCGCCACCGTTGGGGATGGAGGGCGGGATCGCGATCGCGGGGAGCATCACCGTCATCGCACTCGGGAACGGGAGATTCACGTCGAGCGTCGTGTTGCCGTTCACGGAGACCGGAACGGTGATCGCCTGAGCGAAGGAGAATCGATGCGGGCGGATCGTCGCATTCCACGTGCCGTTCGGCACGAGGCGCGAATAAACGCCGGTCGCGTTCGAAGACGAACCCGTCGTGTAGACGAGGGCGCCCGTGAGAGGGTCGTTCAGCGAGACCGACGCGTCGGACAGCACGCCACCGAGGCCGGAGATCGTCCCGGAGAGAACACCGCCCGCGGGCACGTTGATCGTGAAGGGAGCCGCCGCCACGACGTTCGCCGCGGTCATCGCCGTCGTCTGTGCCGGGGCGAACCCGGAGTTCGCCGGAGGGATCGCGTCGAAACGGCAGGCGTCGGCGGGCATCACCACGCGGAACCAACCGTCGTGGGCCGTCTTGTTGTTCGACGTGTAGCGCTTGGTGCCGCCGTAAGCGGGCTCGAGTTCGATGGAGGTCTTCGGAACCCCGACTCCGTTGCCATTTACGTAACCGCTCACCACGTTTCCCGTGCCGAGCGTGATCGTGCCGAGATTCGTGGGGCCGGTCACCGTGACCGCAGCGATCTGCTGACCCAGGTAGGCGTCACCCGGGGCCGGATCGATGTTCATGCGGTAGGTGCCCGCCGGAACGACGACCGTGACGACGCCGAGCAGGTTCGTGAGATCGGTAGGGGTCGGAACACGCTGACCGAGGGCGACGATGTCGAAGTCGACGTCGACGTCCTTGAGCGGAAGACCGGTATCGCCCCGGAGGATCGTGGCGGTTACCTGAAAGCCCGGTTGCAGCGTGATCGTGGGAATCGTCGTATTGGCGGTGACGGTGAACGGGCCGACTTCCTGAGACGCGAAGGTCGCGGCGCCGGCGGTGGCCGGATCGGCCACGATCTTGTAGGTGCCGGGAGGCACGGTGATCGTGTAGATCCCGGTGAGAGCCGTGTTGTCGTTCGGCGTGTAGAGCTTCTGGCCGGTGGCGGCGTCGATGACGTCCATGTCGCCGTTGGGGACTGGAAGTCCGGTGGTGCCGTAGAGAACAAGCCCGGAGATGGTCGCGCCCGGAACGAGGGTGAGATTGCCGACGTTCAGGGTGCCGGCCACGTGCATGTCTTCGATGTGAGCCGTAGCGAGTCCGGAGGCGGCAGGCGGAGCGACGTCGACCGAGTAGACGCCCGAAGGGACCGTGAAGGAGAACGTGCCCGCGGCGGTGGTGAGGACGGTGAGGCCGTTGCAGACGACGCTGGCTCCGGCGACGGGAAGACCCGCTTGGTTGACGACCGTGCCCGTCAGTGTGTCCGCTTGAGCCAAGGCCGTGAGAGCCGCGACCGCGATGCAATGGCGTGTGCGTGCGTAGAGATTCATGAGAAGCGTTCCGGTGATGCGACGCACGCCCAAAGGCATCCGTCGAGAAAGGAAATCACCGAAGACTACCCCCCAAAAAGTGGTCGGGCCGAGTCGAAAGTCGACTCGGCCCGAACATTTTGGAAAAAAGAGTCGCCGCTTTTCCCGTGATCAGTTGCCGAACTTCAGGAGCACGCCGTTCGACGACGAGATCTGCGCCGCGTTGAATCCAACCGTCGGCGTCGCCATGGCTTGCATGTGGAATTCCATGGTCGTCAGCGCAGGGTCGTTGGGAAGCGGGACCGTGATCGACCAGTTGCCGTTCGCGTCGCCGTTGAAGTTCACGAGTGTCGCCGTAAACCCGAGAAGATCAATGTAGTACGGGCAGGGACCCGCGTTGAGAAGCGGAGCGACGGGCGCGCTGAAGAGCAGCGATCCGATCTGGCCCGCGGGCATTCCCGCGACGCTGATGGTTCCGGTCATGCCGATACGCGGAGGCGTCGCGGAGAGCGACAACGGCGACGGGCCGCAGCCGACGCCGAAGTTCGACGCGATCGCGTTGCTCTCGCCGATGTCGAGATAGAAGTACCCTTGGTTTCCGACGTAGCCCGACACGCGGATCATGAACGGGACGTTGGCCGTCGTCGCGAGATCGAGGATGCGGGCTTGCCAGCCGCGGAATCCGCAGACTCCGGTCTCGACGCCGCCGTCTTCGTTGCATGCGACCGGCACGTAGGCCGTGCCGTTGTGCGTGTAGACCATCAGCTGCGAGTCGGACATCTCACCGGGTTGATCGATCGCGTCGCCCCCGCAGGTCGAGATGCTGACCGTACCCGTATATGCCGGGGTGTAGAGGAAGAAGAGGTCTTTCCAGCCCGGGTTGACGAAGGGACCGCACGCCGTCGCGAATCCCGGCTCGTTGGCGTTGAGAGCCATGGTGTTCGAGTAGGGACCGTTGCGGCCGCGTGCCACGGTGATCGGTGCCCCCGGAATATCGTTCGGAAGGATGTAGATGAACATCGAGATCGACGCGTTCCCGTCGGTGAATCCCGCCCGTCGCGCGCGGATCGGAAGGACCGCGTACGCGGGCTGGGTAGCCGCAAGGAAGAGGGTCGTGGAGTAGATGCCGTCGCCGGCAACCGCGTCACCCCACGTGCCGTCGTCGAACATCGGGTAGTTGCTGCTCGAACCGACTGACGAGGCGTCGATCGTGACTTCCGTTCCCGAGAGGGGGAGGCCGGACGGCAAGGTCGCGACCTGTGCCGTGATGACCTGAGGGACCGACGTGAATGCGGGGAGAACCGCCGCGGTCGTCGTCACTTGGAATGCGGCGATCGGGAAGGCGTCCGGTTCCCAAATGTACTCGTTGCCGGAAGACGGCAATTTGCCCGAGGCGACGTACATCGTCGAAAGCGGACTCGAAACCGGGCGGATGGGAGACGCCCACGTGCCTTGCGAAGCGGTCGACGCCACGGTGTCGAAGTCCGTCACCGGAGAGGCCGCGTTGCCCTTGATGCCGACCGAACCCGTGGCGGACGTGAAGCCGGGGCCGATCGACCACGAGCCGTACTTGAAGGTGATCTTGCCTGTGCTTTCGCTGAGACGCGCTTGGAAGGTCATCGACGCGGAGCCCGCGGGCGCGGAGAGCGGCTTCACCGCCGACCACTGGACGACGCAAATACGCGTCGGTGCGACACCGATGGTTTCGATGCGAATTTCCGAGTTCGCGGCGGCGGAGACGAGGTCCGCGGCGAAGGGAGCCGCGACCCGGGCGACGTCGGGCGACGCGATCGGATTGTAGATGTTCGCCGCCGCACCCTGATCCGAGAATCGGAGCCAACCGTTGGTCGACACGCCGATCTTGGTCACCCACGCGCCTTGGCCGCCCGCTCCGCCGAACGGGAAGGGGAAGCCGATCGGGAGATCCGCGAAGAAGGCGTCGTCGAAGGAACCCGACGCGAGGACGGTGCCTCCGGTGATCGGCGAAAGAGCACCCGCCGCGCGCCTTTGGAAGTTGTAGTCGGAGACCTGTTGAGCCGCGAGAGAGGCTGCGAACAGCGTGGAAATACCGAGAATCTTGGCGAATGTGGGCTTCATGGCGTCGGAAGAATAGCCCCCAAAACCAAAAGCCATATTTGGAAAAAGATCAATATTCGCGATGAAAATGCGTCGTTTTCGGACCCTTTCGCATTCCTTTGTCCGGAGGTGGGATGAGAATCCTCCCGGACGCGCGGGTTATCGAAAAAAATCTCGTGAGGTGCGATTTGTCCCGAGCGACCTCGTCTCGAAACGTTCGCGTCGATTCGTCAGGCGTCGGGAAAGACGAACCGAATCGGCGCCTCGATGTCCGCATGTAGACTTCTGTGTACAGGGCATCCGTGGGCCGCGGCCTCGAGTGCCTTCGCGTCGTCGTCGGAAAGGCGGCGGTCGAACGTGATCGTGACGGGAAGACGCGCGATGCGCCGCGGCGGTTCGGCCGTCATGTGCTTTTCCACATGGACACGGATGCCGCGCAGATCGATCCCGCGTCGTTCGGCGACCATCGCCATGATGGTGACGACGCAGGTGCCGAGGGCCGTCGCATACAGGTCGGTCGGAGAGAACTTGGAACCGTCGCCGCCGTTGTCCTTCGGGGGCGTCGTTTCGAGAACCGAGCCGCTCGGCCCGTGGGTGGCGCGGCACGAAAGTCCGCCGAGATAGTTGATGTGGATGTCGACAGCCATGCGCATATCCTAACGCGGGGCCCGCGGCGAATCGACGCAAGCGGCGTCGCCGTCGGGGATTCCGTCGATGGACATCTCTCGGCCGACCCGCGTCCTGCTAGGCTTGCGTCATGACCCTTTTCGTACTCGGCGAGGCGCCCGAAACCGTTCGCGTGAATCACGTCCGGAGCGGTACGCTCGGATTCCGTGGACGTCACGGCACGAGCGCGGCGGATTTTGCGCTGGCGGAAGCGCTCCCCGCTCGTTGCCCGGGCAAAGTCCTTCTCGGGCTCGATCATGCCGGAGTCGGGCTTCTCACGGCGCGAGCGCTGTGGGGGCCGGACGCGACGACGTGGTGGCACTTCGACGCGTATGCCGCCGGGGAAGTCGCCCAGGTTCTCGCCGCGAACGGGGTCCCCACGGACGCGATGTGCGTCGGTGAAGATTTGCCCGGATTCGTGCCGTCGGGCGACAACGTCCTCGCGACCGGGCGGACCACGGCCGGGGACGTCGTGACGCGTAACGGTGGCCCGTTCGATCTCGTCGCCTTTCCTTTCCCGGCGGGGGGCGAAGCGCTGTTGACGCGCGAGGTGATCGAACAGGCGCATGACCTTCTGCCTCAGGGAGGCCGCATGGTGGGCACCACGGACAAGGATCCGTCGTGGCTCAAATCCGCCGTCGAATCGGTCTTCGGGAAAGCGGATGTTTCCGAGGTGCGCGGCGGCTTTGCGGTTTGGGCCACACGTCGCAAGGAACGTGCGGCCTGGAAGGATCACTCGCACGTTTTGGAAGTCGATCTTCCGCCGAAGCCCATGAACTTCCTCACGCGCGCGGGCGTCTTCTCCTACGGGCGCATCGACCGTGGAACCAAGGCGCTTCTCAAGGTCCTCGAAGTCGGGCCGAAGGCCCGTATCCTCGACATCGGCTGCGGAAACGGCATCATCGGCAGTTTCGCCGCGGCCCGTTCTCCGGGGTCGACCTTGGTCATGGTCGACTGCAACGCGCGCGCGATCGGCGCGGCCCGGCGTTCGATCGCGCTGAACGGACTTCCCGCCGCGCAGGCGATCCTACGCCGCGACCTCGAGGACATTCCGGGCGGTCCTTTCGATCTGATCGTGGCGAATCCGCCGTATTTCGGCGACTTCCGGATCGCGAACGCGTTCATCGCCGCGGCCCGTCACCACATCGCCCGTGACGGACGATTCTGGCTCGTCGCGAAAGCGGGCGAAGCCCACAAGGAAATCGTCGGGCGCAAATTCGGAGATTCGCGGACCGAGATGGTCGGGCTCGATACCTACTTCGTCATCTCGGCGCGCCCGTAACGGCGGCCAAGGTGCGGATGGTCTCCGCCAAGAGGCCGAGAGCCGCGGCGGCGCACGATCCTCCGACGGCGAGCCACGTTCCGGAAGTCGCGTCGAAGCCGGCGCCGGTCCATGCGAACATGCGAAGAGCCGCGACCGCCGTGGATGTCACGGTGAGTACCGCGATGGTTCGCCACCACCGTCGGGACAAGGTGCGCGGGACGCGCCTTCTCGTGGAGATTCTGGTTGCCACGAAATGCATGGTGTCTCGAAGCGCGACGAGAGGCGCGGGTGGCCAAAGCGGTACCGCCCACCACGAACGCACCGCATCGTTCGGGTCGATGTGCCATTCCCGAACGACTTCCGGCCCGGAACGTGCGAGCGCGGCGCGCCCGACGGCGCGGAGTGCGACCGCCGCGGTGAACAGTGCGATTGCGAGAGGAACGACGTTGAACGGCGTCAACGTCGGAACCGTCTCGTGGGTCGCGCCGACGACGGCTTCGGCGAGGAAGATCACCGCGCAAAGTCTCAGTGCCCACGTCGCTCGGGTCGCGGCGGATTCGGGTGGAATCCACTTCCACGGAGCATGATCGCCCGCGATCGGCGGCCACGCCAACGCGCGTCCGATGCGCGCGTCGGAGGTGATCGGCGTCGCATCGTGGCCTCGTGAAACGGGAGCGGGTTCGAACATCGGGAGCGAGAGTCTACGTGGAGCGGCGCGGTCGGTGCCTCCGACGATTTCGAGTCGACGTCGGCGT
Source organism: uncultured Planctomycetota bacterium (assembly GCA_903916245.1). Classification (GTDB taxonomy): domain Bacteria; phylum Planctomycetota; family CAIWVZ01; genus CAIWVZ01. The sequence continues at coordinate 53,425 of CAIWVZ010000064.1, forward strand.
CGACGGAAGCCGCTGTCCATCCGCGACTTGAGTCATCCACGCATGAATGGGCCGATGAAGAAACTCGCCACGGCGGACATGGCGTTGGCGGTCGCGATCGCGATGAAGCACCGATTCCAAGTCCAGTCCGAGAAGCGTCGCCACAAGAGGAGCTCGACGCCGGTCGCGACGACTTCGATGAACGTCCACGGAATCCCCGACGCGGCGCACCACCATGCCGCCGGATGCGTCACGAGATTCAGCAATGCGATCGCGGGAAACACGGCCGCCGTAGAGGTACCCGGCCGGGCGATGCGCACGACGGCGGATTCGATCACGATCGTCGCGATGTACGACGACGCCCATATCGCAACGTCGAAGGTCGCGGCTTCGAATACGGACGTCGTCGTCATCCGTGCCGCCGTCGGAGAGCGGCGCGCACGGAGCGCCCCGCGACGAAGCCGCTCGACCACGCCCATTGGAAATTGAAGCCGCCGAGTCGTCCCGTCACGTTGACCACCTCACCGCAAAAACGTACGCGCGGATCGTGGCGGCTCGCGAGCGTTCTTCGATCGAGTTCTCCGAGAGGGACACCGCCGCTCGTCACTTCGGCGCGATCCCAACCGCCGGATCCGATCGGACGCAGCGGTGCGTGGCAGGTCGCCGTCCACACTCGACGCCGCTCTCCCTCCGCGCACCCGGACCACGTTTTTCCAGGCGGGACCCCGCATCGTTCGGCGATGCGCGCCGCGAGTGTCTTGGGCAGTGTGATCGCGAGGGCTCCCGCGATCGACTTGGCACCGGCGATGCGCGTCATGTCGGCATCGAACTCGGCGAACGACGTGACGGTCGGCATGTCGTCCGGCGGAATGCAGGCTCCCGGAGCTTTTCCACCCACGGCGAACAGGGGCCAGGCGCCATCCGGGCGCGCCAACGCCCAAAAATCCGCGTAGATCAGCGGTCGCCGCCCGTCGGCCACGGCACGCAGCGCGGTGCCACCCACGTCGAACGCCGCAGGTCCCGTGATGCCGTCGTGGGTCACGAGAACGCTCCCGCACGCCGATGCGTCGGGGGCGTACTTGCGTCCACACCGCTGCTCGGGAGTCGTGCCTTCCGGCGAGACGTCGAAGCGCACGGGGAGGGTGACTCCCGCGAGGCCGTCGAGCACGGATCCCGCTTCGAGCTTCAGATTGACCAACGCGGGGACCGTCGGAATCACCGTATGGCCGATGGCTGCGGCGAACGCGTAGCCCGCACCTTGAGAGCCCGTCTTCGGAAGACTTAGACCGCCGGTTGCGATGATCACCGCACGCGCCACATAGTCGCGGATCTCCGTACGAACGACGACCGTTTCGTTGTCCAAGGTATCGATCGCCGTCGCCTTGGCGCCTCCGATGATGGGGATCTCCGCGCGACGGCAGGCGTCGAGGAGGGCCGCCAACACCGTACGGGCGTCGTCGGTTTTCGGGAACACCTTGCCGAGCGGCTCTTCGTAGGTCGAAACCCCTTCCGCCTCGAACCAAGCACGAGCCGTTCGTGCGGGGTACTCGGCGAGAATGGCGCGAAGCGCATGCGGTGCGTCGGTATCGAAATCCGAGGCTTCGACGCGGACGTTTGTGAGGTTGCAACGTCCGCCTCCCGACACGAGGATCTTGAGCCCCGGCTTCTTTCCGGCGTCGAGGACGACGACGCGGAGTGGAGCGTCCGTATCGGATGCGTCGGCGTCGTGCGTCGCTCCCGCGCATGCGAGGGCGGCGAAGAGACCCGCGGCTCCCGCTCCGATCACGAGGACGTCGGCGTCGATCGTCACGGAGTCGTCTCTCTTCGTCGCTTCATCCACGCGAGTCCGGCGAGACCGACGACGGCCGCGAGGGCGACCCATGCGCCGTAGAACATGCCTTTTCGACCGTCGATCGGGCGTCCTTGCGTGTCGAGATTGACTTCCGTTTCCAACGTCGTCGAGACGCGGGCACCGTCGATTCCGTCGATCCGTAGTCGGCGAAGGATCGTCGCGGTGGCGTCCGCTTCCGGGATGGACACGAAGCCGCCTCCGAGCCGGCTCGTGGCGACCCAACCCTCGGGGAGCGGATCCTCCGGTTTCGACGTGCGGGCGCGTAGACGGTCGAAGATCGGGCCCGTGGATGCGACGTCCGCGGTGGGAACTCCGATGAGGCGGAGCGCCCCGTAGTGATGAAACGGGAGAGGAGACGTGAAGTCGGTGAGGCGGACGATGTCCGCGGTGGCGAAACCGAATCCGACCTCGGCGAACCAGACGTAGGTGTTCGGTGCGGGAGCGACGCGGGTGATCACGTTGTCCGCACGCACCTTCTTCCATCCGGGCACCACGAGATCGGGAGATGCCGCGGCGACGAGCACGAAGAGAAGGAGGACGCGCGCGCGCTTCATGCGCGTGAGGCTAGCACGCCGATGCGGAGGGCTAGGGCGCGACTTGAAGCAGGAGTTCGACGATCGACGGTGTGCCGTTGCCTGGATCCACGTTGAACGTCGTGCGCAGCGGCTGATAGCCGGGAAGCTCCGCGGAGAGTTGGAGGTTGCGTCCCGCGGGGACCCAAAGGTCTTTTTCGCAGTGCATGTCCCACGTCGCGGTGCCGTCGGTGATGCGCACCAACGGATGGTGGACGAATCCCGCGCCGTCGGTGATGACGATCTTCACGCGACCGAACGAGGCTCGAGGGCGCAGCGTGGCCGTCGCGGAGGCTCCCGCCGCGACGTCGATTTCGACCGGTGGAACGTGTTTCGCGTACGCGGGGTTCATCGGGCGCACGCGGTAACGTCCCGCCGGAACACGGATCGGTTTTCCGGGCTCGAGCGGACGGAACGACTGGGCGGCGCGGTCGCCCGCGTCGATGCATCCGAGAGGCGGCGGGAACGGATGGGCGCCTTCTCCTTCGTCGAGCGCGAGGACCAATTCGCCGTAGCCCGGATGTTCTTCGTGCAGGGGCGCGAGTGCGGGCTTCTCCGCGGGCGCGTTCGCCGACAACGGGCGCGCGGTGAGCGACAAAGACTGGGTTCCCGACTTGTCGAGGACGACGAACAGGGTGACGGGAACCGCTTCGGCACCCGGCTCCTGATTCGGAACCGTGGCGACGAGACCTTTGCCGGCGACGTGTTCACGATCGGTCGACTGAAGCGGTGCGAGCGCATCGACGACGGAAGGCGTGTCGTACGTCACGAGTCCCTTCAGCGAGCGATTCACCGAAAGGACGCGTTCTTCCGATTCGAAACGAACCGCCCAAGGGTCCGCGAAGACGATTTCCGGAAGGTCGCCCGGGATCAGCCATCGATCCGGGAAATGTCCGAGCGGCACGGACGTCGCCCGCGCCGCCGTGACGAGCCATTCGCCTTCGGGGAGCGCGGGCAGACGGGCGATGCCGTCGTCTCCGGACATCGCGACATGGATCCATTCCTTCGGCGATTCGCCGATGCGCAAAAGCCCGTCCGTCGGAGTCGCCTTCGCCATGAGCGGAGCGGCGGGGAGGGCGGCCCGGGAGAGGAAGACGGTGGCGTTCGGGAGTGGTCCGCCCGTGCGCCTGCGGACGCGACAGGACGCGACGTGCCCGCGACGGAGCGTCATCGTGTGCTCGTCGCCGCCCGCCTTCACGAAACGCACCTGCGCGACGTATTCGGGGTGCGTGACCAGGACGCGTTGCGTCGCGTCCATGTCCGGGGAGACGCCGAGTCGGCATCGACCTTCGGTATCGGTGAGTCGAGGGAGCGTTGGAACGTTCCCGGCGAGAAGTCGGGCCTTCGCGCCGGGGATTCCCTTGCCGTCTTCGTCGATCACGTGAAGAAGGCAGGCGGCGCCGGTGATCTCCGATGTGGAGATTTCCGCATCGGGAGCCGGAGCCGGACTCGGCGCGATGGGGCGATGGACGGGCGGAGCCGCGGTCATCCCCGGATCCGGAAGCGCCGGAGCATCCGGGGTCTCGATATCCAACTCGAGGCATGCGAGGAGGATATAGACGAAGACGGCGACCGCGAGCACCAAAGCGGCGCGCACGGCGAATCCCTTCGTCGACTCCTTCTTGAAAACCATACTCTGAGTAAAGGTTATCCCACGAGCGGGTTTTCGGTCGGGAGGGAATGCGATGCGTCCCGGTTTTTCATGGACGCGTCGCTCATCGTCGCCGTGCATCGTCGCAACGCACGATCGTCATGCGGGTTGCGCCGCGATTCTTCGTCGGCGCTTCGGGCTTCGGAGCCGCGCTCAGCCGAGGTGGGCGCGGTCGGAATCGCCCATCGGCAGGCCCTTCGGGAAGTACTCTTTCCATCGTTTCCCGACGGTGTCGGCCGTCTGCGGGTCACAGAAGAGTTCCGCGGGGTAGTGCGGCTTCATGCGTGCGTCGAGCACGACCGGTGCCGTGAAGGACGGGTGCAGGCGTACGAGGTTCACGTCCTTCGCGTGGAGGTCCGCCGCGGGTTCGAAGCGCGTGAAGGCGGTCCATAGGAAGGCCGCCATCGATGCGGTGGCCCGTCCGGCGTGATCGCAGAGCACGATCAGAGGCCAATCCGCGAAGGCGGGGTGGGCGGCGATGGTCTTCGCGAACGTCGGGTCGGACGCGAAGGCCGGGCCTTCGACGGCGAGCGCGCCGCGGCACGCGACCTTCACCGACCGAACTTCCGGAGGCGGCGAGCCCGTGAAGGCGTCGGGGAGGCGGCGGATCGGATCGCCGACGCCGAGAAGGACGCCCTTCGATCCTTCGTTGACCTTCGGACCCGCGTAGTCGAGCGTGTCCATCGACAGGTTGCCGAAGACGTAGAGGTCCGTGCGGAAATCGGCGCGTTCGAGAACGTGTTCGAGGACGGCGCGGGCGTCGCGGAGGTCCACGGGCTTGTCGAGAACGAGGAGGAACTTCGTGAGCGACAGCTGTCCTTCGCCGAGGATGCGGAATCCCGACGCCATCGCTTCGCGCTTGTAGCGCTGCTTCACGACGGCGGCCGAGAGGGCGTGGTAGCCCGTTTCGCCGTACGACCAAAGATCCGAGACGGCGGGCATGACCACGGGGAACAGAGGCGAGAGAAGTTCTTGCAGCCAGTCGCCGATGAAGAAGTCTTCTTGGCGCGGCTTGCCCACGACCGTCGCCGGAAGAATCGGGTCGTCGCGACGCCACAGGCGCTCGCAGCGGAACACGGGGTAGTCGTGCTTCAGCGAGTAGTAGCCGTAGTGGTCGCCGAACGGACCTTCCGGGCGTCGTACGCCGGGCGGGACGTGGCCCGACAACACGAACTCGCAATCGACGGGCAACGGGAGTTTGGACGTCGGGTCCTTTGCAAGCGGCACGCGGTCGCCGAGGATCAGCGACGCGAGCAGCATCTCGGGAACGTTTTCGGGAAGCGGTGCGATCGCCGAAACCAGAAGTGCCGGCGGCCCTCCGAGGAAGATGTGCACCGGAAGTCGTTGACCGAGGGCTTCGGCTTCCGCGAGATGGAACCCGCCGCCCTTGCCGATTTGGACGTGGAACCCGCATTCCGCATCGTCGAAACGCTGGATGCGGTACATGCCGAGATTCGGTCCGTGGCCGTTCGGCGATTCGGTGTAGACCAAAGGCTGCGTGATGAACGGCCCGCCGTCTTCCTCCCACGTGGTCAGGAGCGGCAGACGTCCGAGGCCGGGTGGGCTGTCGCAGCGTTCGGTGACGGGGCCGCCGGAATCACGCCGTAGGCCGACGCGCGCGAGGTCGGCGAAGAGCTTCCGCTTGCTCCAGAGCTTGCCGAGGGTCGGCGGCACGAGTTCCTTCGGGAGCGACGCCACCTGCGCGATCGTTTCGCGCGCGTGTTTGCCGAACGCCAGTTCGACGCGTTCGCGGGTGCCGAAGAGGTTGGTCACCGTCGGCCATCGATGACCCTTCAGGTTTCTGAAGAGGATGGCGGGCCCGCCGGCGGCGATCACCCGGCGGTGGATCTCCGCGGCTTCGAGGCGGGGATCAACCTCGGCGGTGATTTCGACGAGGTCACGACGCGCCCTAAGGGCGTCGAGGAAAGTCCGAAGGTCGGGAAAAGTTTTGGTCATCGGCGCATCGGGAACCGCTCCTCAATAAGGAAGCGTTCCGTTGCGCCCTTCCCACGATTCAAGCGTCTCCATCTCGATGGCGTTCCAGGGGCAGCCTTCGAGCCAGAGTCCTTCGGGGCCTTTGGTGATGCACTTCTTGCACCCGATGCACTTGAGCGGATCCACCCAGATGTAGCCGAAAGGATCATGCGCCTCGTCGTGGCAGAGGATCATGCACTCGTCGACCGGGCACAAGGTCTGACAGACCGGCGAACCGGCGCATCCCGTGCAGTTGTCGGTGATGACGGCGATGTCCTTGGGCTTGCGCTTGCGCTTGGCGGTGAGGGCTTCGGCCATGGTGGTGTCCCCGTAGGGATTGAGATCGTAGCGGTTGGGGCCTGCCGCCCCAAGCGAAACCGGGGCGACTAAACGACCTTTCCGGCCGCCTTTTTCCTCAGGTACTTCGCGTGATTTTCCCAGATTTCGCGGTGGACGTCGGCTTCGTCGAGGACGCCTTCGGCGTGGAACAGCAGCCGCCCTTCGAAGAAGAAGAGGAAGGCCGGCGTTTCGACGTGCGGATACCGGGCGAGGGTTTGGGGGGATTCGCCGATTTCGAGCCACCGGACCTTCAGCGCTTCACCGTTGCGCTTCGCGAGGCGTTCGGCCTGCTTGATCATGACCCGGTCGCCGATGTTCCACTCCCGGTAGAAGTGGACCAGGACCGGCATGTCGCTTTTCAGGACCTCGACTTCGAAGTCCGTGTCGGTGACGTGGGGCGGTTCCGGAGTCTTCTGTTTCCGGCTCTTCGCGAGCATGAGGACGATGATCGTCGGGATGACCGCCCAAAGGACCGCGATCCAACCGAAGAACTCGCCTTGCGACTGCTCGGGGGCGGAGACCGGGATTTCGGTGGTCCCGGCCGGCGAGGGCTTCGGAGGCGTCGCACCGGGGACCTGAATGAAGAGCGGGGATGCGCTCACGGGAGCTCCTCGGGAGGATGGGCGGCTTCGTGAGCCGCCTTCGCTCGGCGCCAAATGCGGAAGGTGTGGAGCCAGCCGACGACGCAGACGGCGAGCTGAATCCACAAAAGCACCCAAAGCCCGTCGGCGGCTTCCGGGGTCGTGCGTGCGGGCCACATCCACGCGGCGATCGCACCGACGATTCCCGACCACACGATGAACGTCGTGGCGCGGATCGGGACGCCCATGTCGCGCAGGAACGTCCCGTAGAGCACGGCCCACGCGCCGAAGAACTGGGCGGCGTGGATGCCCGACCGCGTCCAGAACCCGAGCGCGGGTTCGCGGAACGACGCGCTGGTTTCGTAGGCGGACCACATGGCGACGTGAGCGACGCCGAAGAGGAACGCGGGATGGGCGAGGTTTTCGACCAAGTCCCAAACCTTGCCGTCGAATTCGCGGACGGAGGCTCGGCGCGAAGGGTCGCCGGAATCGCGGTCGGGTGACGGTGTCGCCATCGGACTACCGCAACTTCAGCATCGCGATCGCGGCCTTCGCCTGATCGAGCACTTTCCCGTCCGCGTCGCGGTAGGCGTCGAGGAAGCGCTCGATCGCGTCGGCGTCTTCCCGGCGGCCGATGCCCGGAAGCACGAGCGCCTGCATGGCGTGGAGGGCCGAAGCCTGGGACAAGACCGATGCGATGACGTCGCCTTCGTTCAGTGTGGTGCCGTCGGCGGCGACGGCCGTCGCACGTCCGTCGATCGGCGAGAAGATTTCCGCTTCGCCTTTCGCAAGTTCGATGCGTGCGATGCGGTGTCCCGAGGCCACGGGATCACCCTTGTGCAGGATGATCACGGCCTTGCCCCCGATCGGCGCCTTGATGTCGTACGGACGCAGCATCGAGAGGAGCACGTCGCGACCCGCGTCGGACGCCCGCACGGCGAGCGAACTCGCGGCGTTGCGCGCCACGTAGGGGTCTTTGTCGTCGAGCAGCGTACGCAGCGGTGCGTCGAACGAAGGTTCTTTGCGATCGAACTGCATGGCCCATGCGGCCGCCTTGCGCTTTTCGGGGTCGGGCATCGACGCGAGAGCGATCAGTCCCGGATAGAACGTCGACACTCGGGCCCCTCGAGGTGCGCCC
>CAIWVZ010000065.1 GCA_903916245.1 uncultured Planctomycetota bacterium
CGTGGTCGCCCACCTTCGAGGTCTTTCGTCCGCTGACCATTCTCTCGATCGAACTGGATTGGTCGCTCTTCGGGATCGACGCCGGACGCCATCACCTGCAGTCGATCTTCCTTTGGGCGCTTCTGTGTTGGATGCTCTCGGGAGTCGTCCTGCGACTCGCCGAAGTGGAAGGTCTCGAGAAGCGGGCGTTGCTCGCCGTCTGGTTCGGGTGTTGGCCCGCCTGCGTCGAAGCCGTGGCGTGGCTCGTCGCGCGGCAGGATCTTTTCGTCGGGATCGGCGCCGTGATGATGCTCTCCGCGCTCGTCCATCGGCGCGAGGATCGCTTGGGTCCGGTTCTCGGACTTTGCTTCGCGTTGCTCGCCAAGGAAACCGCGGTCGTCCTGCCGTTTCTGCACGTCTTCGCCGATCGTCTTCTGCACGGTGCGACCCCGGGCGTCGGGGTGGCGAAGGAGTGGACCGAGCGCCTGAAGCGAGCGCTCCCGCTGTTCGTCGTGCTCGCGCTCTACTTCGGCGTTCGCTTTCTCGTGTTCGGTCGTATCGGCGGTGCCTACAACGGGCGCTCGCCCGGAGAACACCTCGCCGATCGCGACGGCCTCTTCGCGATTCTCGCGTCGGCGATCGAAAGCGGGGTGCGAGTCCTTACTCCGTTGAACGCCGCGACGGCGGAGCCTCGAGCGTTGTTCGGATCCGATGCGCCGAGCGGAGGAGTTCCGCTCGCCGCCCGCGTCGTTTTCGGAGCGACGTTCGGACTGATCGTTCTGGCAGGTGTGACGACCGCGGCGGTCCGCGGCCCCGGAAAAGCGACGTTCAAAGCGCGACTCGCGTTGTTCGCGCTGTTCGCCGTGGTGCCGACGACGCTTTTGACGATGACGGGCAGCCGTGTCACCCCGGATCTCACGCAGAGCCGATTCCTGGTACTTCCGTTCGTCGGGCTCGCCCTCGCGGTTGGTCCGGCGACCGCGATTCTGATCACGGCGCGCCGTTTCCTCGTTTGGGTAATCCTCCTCTCCACGATGATGGGGGCCGTGCTTTGGAGGAACAACCTCGATCCGTATCGCCATGCGTCGGCGCGCACGCGGTCCGTCGCCGACGCGGCGTTGCGCGATGTGACGCCCGGAAGCACCGTGTGGATCGACGGGTGGTTCCTCGACGATTCGTCGGGAGGTTGGACCCCGAAGACCGAAGTGAACATCTGCGGAGGCGCGTACGTGTTCGGCGGCGCGATCGGGAGCGTCGGACGCCCGCCTTTCGTACCACGTCCGGGCGTCGATGTGCGTCTGGTGACTCCCGATTCGGTGCGTCACGAGCCCGGTGTCCCGTCGCCTTTATCCGCCGCGTTGGCGGGCGGTACCGCGCCGCCGATTTTCAAGCGGCTCGAAATCGTCGAAGGCGAACCGATGCTGCGCAACGTCGTCCCTCCGAAGGGTTCGCTCGCACTCCATGGTGCGACCCCCGCGCAAGGCGACGGGCTGCGTCGTGATCGGAGTCCGTCGTTCGCCTTCGGGCTCGACCTGCCTCCGGGGATCGATGCGGTCGGCGTGCGCGTCGTCGTGCCGAGCGGAGAAGCGGCCGTCGCCGATATCCCCGTCGCGCCCGGTATGAAGCGCGACGGCGGACGCCTCGATCTCGACGTGCCGGGCTCCCTCTTCGCCATCGTCGCCGGGGACAAGGTTATCGAACACCCTCTCGACGCGTCGATCCTCGGTGCGGTGCGTTACGACGTGCTGTTTTGGTGGGTCGAACTGATCGCGGACGACGCGGTCGTCGGCGTGTCCACCGCGCGTGCCGTGCGCTTGCGGTGATGTCCCCACCACGTGATGGGATGGCGACGTCATGAACGACGTACGAAGGGGACGGGGGGCCCCCGACAATCCACCGAATCGCTTCGCCGCGGAGGCGCTCGAACCGTGGGAGATCGATCTTCCCGTCGACGACGCCGGCCCGATCAAAACCGTGTTCTACAAAGATCGCGCCAAGTCGATTCTCGCGCGCAACGACAGCCCGGATATTCCGTTTCGTTGGGACGTCAACCCCTACCGCGGTTGCGAACACGGGTGCATCTATTGCTACGCGCGTCCGAGTCACGAATGGCTCGGATGGTCCGCGGGCCTCGATTTCGAGTCTCGGATCGTCGTCAAACCGGACGCTCCGGAGCTGCTTCGTCGCGAGTTGGCGCGCAAACGTTGGAAGGGCGAGCCCGTGTGCATGTCGGGCAACACCGACTGCTATCAGCCGGTCGAACGCGTACTCGGATTGACGCGGGCCTGTCTCGGCGTGCTGCTCGATGCCGGCAATCCGACGCTGCTCATCACGAAGAACGCGCTGATCCTTCGGGATCTCGATCTTCTCGAAACGTTTGCGGAACGACGCCTCGTTTCCGTCACCGTCTCGATCACGACGCTCGATCCGGAGTTGGCCCTTGCGATGGAACCGCGCGCGAGCGCCCCCGCGAAGCGTCTTGAAGCCGTCGCCGCGTTGGCGGCCCGAGGGATACCCGTCGGTGTGAACGTGAGCCCCGTCATCCCCGGTCTGACCGACGAAGAGATCCCCGCGATTCTCGGCGCCGCGAAAGCGGCCGGAGCCGTACGCGCGGGATTTTCCATCGTGCGTCTTCCCGGCCCCGTCGAGCCGCTTTTCCTCAAGTGGCTCGAGACCCGTCGGCCCTTGCGCGCCAAGAAGGTGGAGCATCGGATCCGCGCGCTGCGCGAAGGGGCGTTGAACGACACGCGTCCCGGCGTGCGCCATCGGGGAGAAGGTGAACACGCGCGCATGATCGAATCGTTGTTTCTCGCGTCCTGTCGAAGGTTTGGACTCGAGTCGACATGGACCGCGATGGATCGCGACGTGCTTTCGCCTCGTGAAATTCCGAAACCCGTGCAGGGCGACCTTTTTCCCTCGTGAATGCGCGCGTCGATGCGCCTTCGACGAAGTCGCATCCTTTTAATGAACGGGCCGTATCGCGCCGATGAATCTCAGGAAGGAGTCCCGGCTTGAAGCGGGTCTCCACGTCACGGTTCGCCGATCCGAGGGATCGGCATCGCCCACGGTCACGGTGTTCGCAGTTACCTGAGACATTCACCATGCTCATTCGCCGGCTCGCCTCGCTCATCCTGCTTGCGTGTGCCCTCTTCGCCCAGTCGCGGACTCCGCTTCTTCCCATCAAAGTGAAGAACCCCACGGATGTCGCGCGCGTCAACGAAATCGTCAGCGTCAGCGTCCCGTTCCCGGACGAAATTCCGATCTTCGACGTCACGCCCCTCTGCATCACGCAGGGAACCGAAAACGCTCCCGTCGCCCATCAGTCGAAGGTGCTCGCGCGTTGGCGCGGTGATCGCGCGGATACGACGAAGCACCTGAAGTGGGTGCAGTTCTCGTTCCCGGCGACCATTCCGGCGAACGGCGAGGTGACTTATCACCTTTCGCACGGCGGCAGCATCGGCGGTCAACTGTACGCTCAGCAGGACGTGAACGAGATTCGCGTGTTCACGGGTCCGAATACCTGTTTCAAGATCCCGCGCTTGTCCTTCGCTCCGTTCAAGGAAGCGACGGTGAACGGCGTGGCGGTCGTGAATCAACCGGGCTTCTTGGACGTCCGTTATCTCAACGGTTCGACCCCGACGGCGTTCCCGACGTCGACGGTCCTCGAAGATTACAAGGGCTACAACACCTACCGCGCGACCGTCGTCCAGAAGGGCTGGGTCGGTCCGCTCGCCTACACCTGCCGCTGGTACTTCGCTTCCGGTTCTCCCGAAGTCGAAATGGACTTCCGCCTCGAGAACCCCGCGGCCTATGGTTGCTTCTCTACGTCGATCGCCGATGGTCAGCAGTACATCGACAAACTCGCGATCGTTCAGCCGGTCGTGGGATCGACGTTCCGCGTCACCACGCCCGCTTCGGCGTTGATGGTGACTCCGGGACAGACGTGGGATCTGCGTCAGCAGTTCACGACGCCGACGATCGCGACGGACGTCTCGACCGGGTTCTCGTTCACCGAAACCCTCGCGGGTAATCCGGTGAGTGCGGGACGCCAGCACGTGGGCGCCGTCGACCTTTCGACGTCCACGGGCGGACTCACGGTCGCGGTCGATCGCTTCTGGCAGAATCACCCGAAGAGCCTCAAGATCCTGAACGGCTCGATCGAGATGGGCCTTTGGCCCGACTTCGGTCACGGTCCCGAGTATCGCGGCGTCTACGCGACGCCGACGACGACCAACATCCCGGTCGACGCGAACGCGATGAACGCGTATCGATTCGAGGGTGGTC
>CAIWVZ010000066.1 GCA_903916245.1 uncultured Planctomycetota bacterium
AGCGTGAGCGCCACGGCGAGCGGCGCGCCGAATCGCAGCGTCGCCCGAACGACGGATCCCTCGAGCAACGGACGGTGGTCGGCCGTCACGTCGTCTCGGCCGCCCGACGCCGCGCGTCTTCGAGGATCTCCGCGAGTGTGTCCCGCCATTCCTCGACGGGTTTCCAACCGGTTTCGGCGGCGAGGCGCGACGCATCCCCCGTCAGATCCGGAGCATCCATCGGTCGATGGAGCGCAGGATCCGGAACGACATCGATACGCGCGGACGACAAGGAAAGGAGATGGTCGAGGGCCTCGCCGATGCGAATCGATCGACCGGAAGCGACATGAAAAACTCCGCCCGCCGATCGCGTCTCAAGAAGCCGCCGATAGGCGTCGACGACGTCGTCCACATGCATGAGTTCGCGACGCGGTTCGAGATTCCCGACGCGGAGCGGTTCGTCGCCTCCCCCGCGCTCGCGCCGCGCGATCTCTCTCGCGAAAAACGAGACCGCGAAACGCGTCCGCTGGCCGGGACCGACGTGATTGAACGGACGGGCCACCACGACGTCGAGTCCGAGGTCCTCGGCGTAACGCGCCGCGAGGTCTTCCACCGCGATTTTTTGAACGCCGTAGGGATGCGCGCTGCGTCGAGGCGCGTCCTCGCGGAGCGGCAACGACGACGGCTCCGGACTGCCGAAAACGGCGCACGACGACACGACGAGAACGCGGGCTTCGGGTGACCGGCGACCGACGGCATCGAGAAGACGTTTCGTACCGAGGACGTTGACGTCGAAAGCGCGCGTCGGTTCGGCCAAGACGGACGGAAGGTGGGTGACGGCACCGAGATGCACCACGTGCGACGGCCGCGCGTCGCCGACCGCCGCGTCCACGGACGCCGCGTCGGTCAAGTCGAGGACGGAGCGCACCGGAGCCACGACATCGACTCCGCGGGCGCGCAGAGCGGCCACGAGGGCCCCACCGACGAATCCCTCCCCGCCCGTGACGAGAATCCGCCCGAGGGCCACCTTACGACTCCGTCGCGGCGATCCGCGCGAGATCCGCGTCCACCATGCTCGCGACGAGATCCGCGAACGACGTGGTCGGGACGAATCCCAATCGTTCGCGGGCGCGGGACGCGTCCCCGACGAGCCCCGAAATATCCGACGGACGGCGACGCGCGGGATCCACCCGCACATGATCCCGCCAATCGAGCCCGACGCGGGCGAACGCCGCTTCGCACCATTCCGCGACGCTGTGCGATGTTCCCGTCGCGACGACCCAATCGTCGGGTTCCGGATGCTGCAGCATGCGCCACATCGCTTCGACGTAGTCGGACGCCGCGCCCCAATCGCGACGCGCGTCGAGATTCCCGAGCGTGATCTCCCGCGCGCGGCCGAGTTTGATGCGCGCGACGGCATCCGTGATGCGACGCGTGACGAACTCGATCCCGCGCCGCGGTCCCTCGTGATTGAAGAGAATCCCGCACGCCACGTGAAGCCCGTGCGCTTCGCGGGCGTTCACCGCCATGTGATGCGCGAAGGCCTTCGCCGCGCCGTAGGGACTCCGCGGGCGGAACGGCGTCGATTCGTTTTGCGGCGTCGCGACGGGTTGGCCGAACATCTCGGACGAAGACGCCTGATAGAACCGCGCCTTCGGAGCGACGCGTCGGACCGCTTCGAGCATCCGCACCGTGCCGAGCCCGGTGACGTTCGCCGTCAATTCCGGTTGTTCGAACGAAGCCCCGACGAACGACTGCGCCGCCAGGTGATACACCTCGTCCGGTCGAGACGCCTCGAGGGCGCCGAGAAGCGATCCCAAGTCGAGGACGTCGCCTTCGATCAACGTCACGCGCCGACGGACACCGACGAGCCGCCACGGATACTCGCCGCTCGTCCGTCGCACCAACCCGGTCACGGCGTACCCCTTCCCGAGGAGAAACTCCGCGAGATGGGAGCCGTCTTGTCCGGTGATTCCGGTGATGAACGCGTGGGGCATAAAGAGACGGGGCGGCCCGTGCGTCGAGCCTACCCCGTCGGGTCCTCGGCGATCAGCCGAGAGCGGCGTCGATCGTCGCGAACGGAAGCCCGAAGGCGTCCGCCACGCCGCGGCACGTCACTTTGCCGTTCACCACGTTCGCGGCCGACGCGAGCGCGGCATCCGTCTTGAGCGCCGAAAGTCCGGCTCCGGCGAGTTTGATCGCCCACGGGAGCGTCGCGTTCGTCAGCGCATAGGTGCTCGTCCGAGGAACGGCGCCGGGCATGTTGGCGACGCAGTAGTGGGTCACGCCTTCTTCGACGAAGACGGGATCCGAGTGCGTCGTCGGACGGCAGGTCTCGACGCAACCGCCTTGGTCCACGGCGACGTCGACGATCACCGAGCCCGGGATCATTTCCTTCAGCATTTCGCGAGTCACCAGAGCCGGCGCCTTCGCACCGGGCAAAAGGACCGCGCCGATGACGAGGTGCGCCGTCTTCAAGAGTTCCTTGACGGCGTAGGGGCTCGAGAACAGCGTCGTGACGTTGGCGGGCATCGTTTCGCTCAGATAGCGAAGCCGATCGAGATTGATGTCGAGAATCGACACGTGCGCCCCCATGCCGGCGGCGATTCGGGCCGCGTGAGTGCCCACGGTGCCGCCGCCGAGCACGAGGACGTTCGCCGGTTTCACGCCGGGAACGCCGCCGAGCAGCACGCCCGCGCCCTTCATCGGCGCCTCGAGCCACTTCGCGCCTTCCTGCACGGACATGCGTCCCGCGACTTCGCTCATCGGCGTCAGGAGCGGCAACGTACGCCCCACTTCGAGGGTCTCGTACGCGATGCACTGAGCGCCCGAGGCGATCATCGC
>CAIWVZ010000067.1 GCA_903916245.1 uncultured Planctomycetota bacterium
CCCCCGAGGTGTCGGCAGGTGGCGGCGACGTGGGCCGCCACCGTCGCGAAATGCGCGTGCAGGTGGTCGAGACCCTTTTCGCGCGCCGCTCGGCGCATCAACAACGCGTGAACCAAGATGGCGGGTCGCTTGTCGGAAGGCAAAAGGCCGACGTACGCCATCGCCCTTTCGAGGGCTCCGGGCGCCAGTTTCGCGGCTTCGTCGAACGCGGCCATGGCGGCGGCGCTCCCGAAAGCCGGCAGGTAGCGGACGGGGGCCTTGACCTTCGCCAAATCGGCGTGGAATCGGCCCTCGTCGGCCGCCGTGAGCGAGGTGATGTCCACCTCGTGGCCCAACCCTTCCATGCCGAGGATTTCGTTCAGAATGAACGTCTCGCTCAAGCGAGGGTATTTCTTGAGGACGTAGCCGATCTTCAATGGTCGTTCGCTCGACATGGATGCAACCTAAACTCTTGGACGCCTGAAGTTTACACGGACGCACCGGGTCGTCCCCGAGTGCTTTTCGCGGACGCACCCGCCCCGTCCGGCGCCTGAATCGCCGTTTCCGGAGGAAAGTCTACCCCACTTCCGGCGGGGTCAGGTGATCGTGATCACCAGGTCGTCGCGGTCGAGCTCGGCCCCGGACAGGGCATCGGTGACGAGAAAGCGAAGTCGGAACGGGTAGCCCCAATGGGCCGGATTTACCGTGGGCAACGGTAGGGCGACGTTCGGCGCGAGAATGATTTGCCTCGGGCCGAGTGCCAACGGGAACGGGGCGATCACCGTCGAAATCCCGCCCGCAGGGTCGATAAGGATGATGCTGAGATTCGGGACCGCGTTCGAGAACGTCGCGTTCATGACGGCGGCGTCGAAGACGAGGGGCGCCCCGTGGACGATCGTGGTCGGATTCGAGCCGGGTGCGAGGAAGTTGAGCACCGACGCCGCCGGCAATTGGACGTTCCATGTCGTGTTCGCCGAAACCGACACCGGCACCGCCAACGCCGCGGAGAACGAATAGCGACTCGGACGGTACGTGACGGTGTTGGTGCCGAGGGGAACGCGGCGCGCATAGCCGCCCGGCGTCGTCGTCACGAGTCCCGAACTGGTGACCGGGGCTCCGGTCGACGTGGTGTTCAGAGAGACCGAGACGCCGTTTTCCGGAAGACCGTTCGACCCGGTAACGACGCCGGAAAGGGTCGCGCCCGCGGGACAGACGATGTCGGCCAACGTCGTATTCGCGGTGATCGTGAAATTGGAAGAGAGGGTCGGCGCGAACGCGGTCGTCGCCGGCGGATCCGCGAGGATGCGGTAGCTCCCGTTGGGCATCGAGACGTTGAAATAGCCGTCGTGGGCGGTGCCGTTGTTCGACGTGTAGCGACGCACCGGTCCGAGGACGGTGTCGACGCCGATGGACGCGTCGTAGATGCCGACCGTGCCGCCTTTGACGTAGCCCGTCACCACCTTGCCGGTCTGCAGAGGAAGCGTTCCGAAGTTGGTGTTTCCGAAGACGGCGAGGTTGTTGAGTTGTTGACCCAAGTGCGCATCGCCCGGAGGCGGATCGATGTTGATGCGCCATGTTCCCGCCGGGACGACGACGGTCACCGCGCCCGTGGCGCTCGTCTTGTCCGTCGGGGTTTGTAGGCGCACACCCGTCGTCGGGTCTTCGACGTCGATGTCGACGTTCGCGAGGCCGGCCAACGTCGTCGCGTCGACGATGGTGGCCGTGACCGCGTAGCCCGGAGGCAACGTGATGGTGGGGACGGTGACGTTGCCCGTCACCGTGAAGGCCGCCGATTCCACGGAGAGGTAGTTGCCCGCGGCCGGATCTCCCACCACCTTGTAGGTGCCCGCCGGAACGATCATCGAATAGGTGCCCGTCGCCGAGGTGTTGTCGTTCGGAGTGAACAACTTTTGCCCCGTCACCGCATCGATGATGTCGGTGTCGCCGTTCGCGACCGGAAGTCCGCCTTGATAGAGCACGGTTCCCGAGACCGAGAATCCCGGTTGAAGCGTGATGGTGCCCACGTTGAGCGCGGTCACCACGTGACGCGCTTCCAAACGGGCCGGGGCGAACGTGGATCCTCCGGGCGGTTCGACGTCGACGGTGTAGGTGCCGGTCGGCACCGTCAGGGTGAATGTCCCCGTCGCGGTCGTGGTTGCCGTATAGGACGTCGTGCCGACCGTCGCGGTGACGGTGGCACCGCTCACGGCGAGAGCCGTCGACGTGACGACGGTCCCGGAGAGAGTCTGTGACGAAACGGCGGCCGTGACGCACATCAGTGCGCAGAAGAAACTTCGTATCGGGTGGGTCATGTCGATCGGGGCGTGGGCTCGGAGGGTGGGTTCCGCCAACAAGTTAACCACGAAACCTCAGGGCCCGAGCACTTTTTTCACGTGGGAATCAACGCAACGCGCGAGGAATCTCGATACGGAGCATCGTGGACGTACCCGCCCATGTCGCAAGGGCTCCCGTCGGATCGTGCGTCGCGTCGAGCGACAACGGGACGACGGGGACATCCCCGGGAAGGGCCCGGATTGCGGCGCGAACGTCCGCGGTTTCCGGCACGAGGACGTCGATGGGTCCGGTGAGAATTCCTGTTCGTGCGAAATCCACGAGGCGTTGAACTTCGCCGATGGGGAGGTCGACCACGTGGCCGCGCAAATGGCGAGACGCGGTCGCAACGGGAACCACCCACGCCGATGCGACGTCGGGACGCACCAGTTTCGCGAGACCGGCGGCGCGGGACTCGACGGTCGGAATCGACGCGTCCCGGATCCCGCGATCGCGCACGAGCGTGACGACTCCCATCGCCGCCACGACCCCCGCGAGCAGGATGCGGACGCGCGCGTCGCGCGACACTCCGGTGATCGCCGCGATGAACATCCACGTCGACGCGGGCAAGAGGTGGATCACCCAAAAATCATGATTGGCGGCATGGAGTCGAAAGAGCGCGATGTTCAACACCCCCGGAACCGCGAGCGCCGCCAGACGTCCCACGTCGTGGCCGCGTCGCCCGAAGACGAAGAAGCCCGCGATGAGCACCCACGAGCCGATCATCGTGGCGAAATGGGTGCCGAGAGTGCTCCACCAGGCGGCGATTCCGAGAACGGGACCCGCGTGGGTCGATCCCGTCGCCACGTGAGCCATGTATCGGAGTCCCGTTACGAGCGCCGATCCCGAGAGGTCGGGATTCGCGTCACCGCCGAGCAACGAGCGTCGCACGCCGTCGAGATGCGTGACGGCGTGGCCGAGCCAAGCCACGAGCAACAGCACGGAAATGGTGCCCGCGACGGCGATCGCGATTTCCGCCTTCCAACGACTCCAAGGACGTCGTTCGACGGCGGAGCGCAGCCAGATCGCGGGAGCGAGGAAAGCCCCTTGCCAGTCCATCCATGGGGCGACGGCGACCACGGCGAGCAACGCCGGGAACGCACCCCGCACGCCGTCACGGCGTTTCTCGTCGAGGAGTAATCCCGAGACGAGGAGGAGTGCCACCATAGACTCCGGATTCGGCATCGGCCCGTAGAGGTGGAGGATCGGCCGGGACAGAACGACGAGCAGGGTGACCGCGACCGGTGCCCCTCGACCGAGCAGCCACCATGTGAGTAAGCCGGTCGACGCCGCGGCGGCGAGCGCGGGCAGCAGGCGCAGACCCCACGGTTCGAGACCCGTCGGGCGCGTCACCGCGAACAGGAGGGCGGGCCAACCGGGCGGGTGGTGAAGGTAGGGATTGCCGATCGGCGGTTCCGTCGGCAGGGATCCGAGATGCGGAATGCCGGCGAGGTTCGACCATCCCGCCGCTTCGAACGCGCGCATCTCCGAGAGCATGTAGAACCCGCCGTTGACGGAGGCGAGATCGGTGCCCCACGGCGTGTCGAGTCGGGGGAGAAGGAGGGCGAACGCCGTCAACGCGGCGAGCACTCCGATGGTGCCCGGACTCGCGGGTCGATTCACGTACGAACCCATCCGACGACCGCGGCGACGACGAGTGCGCCGACGATGTCCATGATGACGCCGTTCAGGAGCATCATCCGCAAAGGGATGCGGCCGGTCGCATAGACGAGGGCGTTCGGCGGTGTTCCCACCGGCAGCATGAACGAACAGGACGTCGCGAGCGTGATCGTAAATCCGTAGACCAACGGATCCGCACCGGTCGATTTCGCGATCGCGATTCCGATCGGAACGAGAAGGGCGGCACAGGCGATGTTGCTGGCGAACTCGCCGAAGAAGGTGACTACGAGAGCCATCACCGCGAGTTGGATCGCGATGGGAAGGTCCGTGAGCGTCCCGAGCGACGAAGCGATCCACGAAGAGAGAGACGTCGGATCGTTCTTCGGCAACTCGAACGCGTCGGCCAAGGTGAACGACGACCCGAGAAGGATGAGGACGTCCCAGGGGGCCTCGCGCAATTGCGTGCGCGTGAGGAGTTTCCCGCCGTTCGTCGACGGCAGTACGGCCAGTATCACGGCCGCCGCGATCGCGATCGTTCCATCCTTGATCATCGGTGCGGCGTCTTTCGGGAACACACCGATTCGCGCGCCGAGATCGGGCCATCCGGGTATTCGGAGACCTCCGAAGTCGAGACCTTCTCGGAAGAACCACAACGTGATCATCACGAGGAAAACCGCGGCGACACGTTTTTCGTCGCGGGTGAAGGGGGTCGCGGTGTTTCCTTTCGGGGCCGGTCTCGGGAGATCGTGCGGAATCCGGACCGAGATGAACGTCATCACGAGCCAAAGAACGCCGATCAGCGTGAACCAAACGGGGATACCGACTTGCATCCAGTCCGAGAAGCCGATGCCGCCGATCTGTCCGACGAGGATGGTGTTCGGAACGGTTCCGATCGGACTCGCCATGCCTCCGATCGACGCGGCCAACGCGGTTCCGAGCAGAATGGCGGAGCCGAACCGCCGCGACGCGTCGGTCCCCGTCCCCGCGTGGTCGGCGATCGCTCGCGCCGAAGGAAGGAAGAGAAGCGTCGTCGCCGTGTTTGAAAACCACCAAGAAACGAACGACACCGCCGCGAGATAGCCGAACAGAAGTTTGCGGGGAGCGTTGCCGAAAGTCCGCAACACCGCTTCGGCCATGCGGCGGTGAAGTCCGCAGCGTTCGGCGGCCAAGGCGACGAGAAACCCTCCGAGAAAGAGGAAGATGGGGTCGCGTTGATAACCACGCGCGACGGCATCGGCCCCCATGATCCCGAGGAACGGAAACAGGGCGAGTGGAAGAAGCGAGGCGAGCCCCGACGAGATCGGCTCCGTGAACCACCAGATCGCCAACCATGCGGTGACCGCCAAGGTCCGTTGGCCGACGGGGTGCAGGCCGTCGATCGGCCCGACGAGGAGCAGGGCCGCGAACGCGAGGGGCCCGAGAACGAGACCGACGCGGGCGACGGTGGGGTTGGATCCCTCTTCCATCAGATCATCCGCGGGCGATCGTACCCCGAACACGGGGAGAGAGAGCCGATGACGGGATTTGAACCCGTGACCTGCGGTTTACGAAACCGCTGCTCTACCGACTGAGCTACGCCAGCGTTAAAAAGACTGTGCTTATTTTACCTAATCAGACGGAGTGACGCAAGAGAAAACAAAAAAGACCTTCAGTTTCGAAGGTCTTATTGTAGGTGATAG
>CAIWVZ010000068.1 GCA_903916245.1 uncultured Planctomycetota bacterium
GCGACACGCTGCACGTGCGCGTTTCCACGTCGCCGGATCGCGTGGATCTCGACGCCGCGATCGCATGGGCGCGCGCGGTTCCCTCCCACGCGGGCCCGTGCGTCGTGACGCTCGACGACATGCCGCTCGCGACGCACGGCGTCGTCGTCCTCGACCGATTCTGCCGGGAACTCGAGGCGCGCGGTGCCCGCGTCCGCGTCGTGCCCCACGACGCGGATCAGGAGAAGGCGCTACGCGCTTTCGTCGACTTCAAGCAACCACCGCCCGCGGCGGGCGGCCCCGAGCGCCCGACGAACATCGTGGACGTGGCCCACACGGCGTTGGTGGAATGGGCCCATGTCGCGAACCGCGGTTTGTCGGGGATTCTCGGCGTCTTCCTTCCCCGCCCCCGTGTTCGGACCGGCGAGTTCCTTCGATCGATCGCCGACATCGGCAACCTCGCCATTCCCCTCGTCGCCCTCATCGCCGCGTTGATCGGAGCCGTGTTGTCGTGGCAATCGGCGCCGATGTTCGAGGAGTACGGCCAAGGAATCCTGGTCGCGCAACTCGTGGCGATGTCGATGTTGCGTGAGATCGGACCGCTTCTCACCGCCATCCTCGTCGCCGGACGCTCCGGGTCGGCGCTCGCCGCGGAACTCGGGACGATGAAGGTGTCGGAAGAACTCGACGCCATGGAAGTCATGGGGTCGGATCCGATTCGAGTCCTCGTGGCTCCGCGTCTTCTCGCGTTCACGGTCGCCTTGCCGATCCTCGTGACCATCGCCGATATCGTCGGCATCGCGGGCGGCGGATTGGCGGCGGTGACGGCGCTCGACCTGCGTTGGGACACCTACTTGGCGGAAACCCAAAAGGCGATCGAATTGCGCCACGTGGTCGTGGGCCTCGTGAAGTCCATCCTGTTCGGCTTCGTCATCTGCACCGTCTCGGCACGGGAGGGCTTCCTGACCTCCGGTGGACCGACCGGCGTCGGACGCTCGACCACGCGATCCGTCGTCTTTTCGATCATTTGGATCATCATCGTCGACGCGGTCTTCACCCGACTTCTTCTCTTGTCCGGCAACTGACGCATGACGACGCGCACGCCTCTCCACCCGACACCGATCGAGCTCCGTCATCTCGACGCGGGATATTCGCGCATCCTCGTCCGCGACGTGAACGTCGCGTTCGGCCGCGGGAAGATCACGTGCATCCTCGGACCTTCGGGAAAAGGCAAGTCGACGCTGCTGCGCCACATCCTCCTGTTGAACCGTCCGCTCGGCGGACGACTCCTGATCGACGGTGCCGATCTCCTCACGGCCTCCGACGAAGCGGTACGCGATTTCCGACGTCGGGTCGGCGTCCTGTTCCAAGGTGCGGCACTCTTCAACAGTCTGACTTTGGCCGAAAACGTCGCGTTTCCGATCCTCGAACGCGGGGGCACGACGGAATCGTTGGCGCTCGCCATCGCCCGTCAAAAACTGGCTTTGGTGGGCCTCGCCGACTTCGCGGAATACCGACCGTCGGCGGTCTCGGGTGGCATGAAAAAACGCGCCGGAATCGCGCGGGCGATGGCGCTCGACCCCGAGTTCCTCTTCCTCGACGAACCGTCGGCGGGCCTCGATCCCGTGACCGCCGCGGATCTCGACGTCTTGATCAAGGACGTGCGCGACCGATTCGGGACCACCATCATCGTGGTGACGCACGAACTCGCGTCGCTGCACACGATCGCCGACGACCTCGTGATGCTCGGCGACGGTGCGGTCCTCGCGCAAGGACCGCTTGCGACGGTCGCGGCGAATCCGCACCCGGACATCGTCGCGTTCTTCGGACGTCACCCGGCGGTCGAGCGCGCGGCGGCGGGGACATTCGCCGGTCGATTGGGGCCCGTGTCGGCCCCGGATAGGATGCGAACGTGAACCCCACGGCATCGGAAAAACGCAGCGCCCAGTTCTTCCTGATCTGGGGTTTGGCGTTGGCGGTCGTCGCCGTTCTTCTCGCCGACAAGGACATCATCAAGCGCCTGCGACCGATGCCGATGCAGCGCTATCGCCTCGAGCTGCGCAACTCGATCGTCGGCATCGAAAAGGGCACTCTCGTGCGCTATCTCGGTGCGCCCGTCGGCGAAGTCGTCGACGCCCGCGCCTCGGCGACGAATCTCGAAATGGCGGAACTCGTCATCAACGTGAAGCAGGGGCAGCACATCTCCGCCAGCACCCGGGCGCGTCTCGCCTCGGAAGGTCTGATCAAGAACTACTACGTCGAGTTGTTCGGGTCGAAGTTGAGCGAACCCGCGCTTCCCATCGATTCGGTCATCGCCGCCGACTCTTCCACGATGCGCCAAATCATGGAAGCCGGTTCGGACACGGTCGAACGCATCGACCAAGTGTTGACGCGCCTCGAACAATGGCTTTCCGGGGAAAACGAAACGAAGATCCGCACGCTCGTGGAAACCACGACGGCGGCGATCAAGACGATCGACGACACCTTCAAGTCTCTCGAGCCGGACACGAAGCGCCTCGTCGCGAGCCTCGCGAAGACCACCGAAGACGTCGACGGGTTTTTCATGGAGAACCGCGAGGCGTTCCGAACGATGGTGACCGACACCGCGGGTCTCGTCACCCGACTGCGCAAATTCCTCGAAAGCGGGCGGCTCGAAAATGCGGCGGACGCGATGACGAGCGCGATGACGTCGGTGTCGAAGGATGCGAGTACGGTGCGGGGCGCCGCGGTCGACTGGATGCAGGCGAATCGCATCGGCGACGATTTCAAACGCGCCGTGGACGCGCTGCTCGCCTTCGAAAAGAACGCGTCGGCGACCCTCAAGTCGATCGACAACGAAACCGCGACGATCGCCCGTTCCGAGATCATCCCGACGCTGCGCAGTCTTCAGGAAGCGAGCATCGCCCTCGAAGGCCTCATGAACGTCTTGCGATCCAACCCGTCGCTCCTCTTGTTTTCGAAGCCCGCGGGTGAGACCCAACTTCCCCGCACGCAGGAGCCCCCGAAGTGAAACTCGACCGCATCGCCCTCGTCGCAGCCGCGATTCTCGTCGGCTGCACCTCCACCACGACGCCGTCGGCCCCCGAAGCGTGGATCATTCGTCCTCCGGCGACGGGGAGTGCGGTCGTTCCGGCACCGAACGCGCCGATCCTGCGCATCGCCTCCACCGAAACCGCGCCGCACCTTCGCGGCCTCGTCGTGACGGCGAAGGACGGACGCGTGCGAACGTTCGTCGGACACGAATTCGCCGCTCCGATCGGGACGATGGTCGAAGACGCCCTCCGGGCGGGACTCGTCAACTCGGGTCGCTATCGCTTCGTCCTGGCGTCGACGTCGACCGGACGCGCCGACGTCATGGTGCGCCTCCGCGTCAACCGCTTCGAAATCGCCGAGGCGGACGCGGGTTGGGAAGCGATCGTCGCCCTCTCCCTCACCGTCGAAAACGACGAACGCAGAGTGACGGCGACGCCCTCCATTTCGGGAACGTCGCGCTGTGAAGGCGAGACGCCCGCAGCCTTCGTCGCCGCGCTCGAACGCGCCCTCGGCAACGCCCTCGAACTGGCCCCGAACGCCGTGACGCCTTGACCACACGCGTGCCCCGGCCTAACGTCGGGGCCGAGTCACCGCCCAATCCGGGAGTCGCGCATGCCTGTCGAGCCGCTGTTTGACCTTTCCGCCGTCGATCTCACACGGGATGTCGTCCCGTTGGACGAGATCCGCGCGTGTGTCCCGCACCGCTTCGAGTTCGCGCTTCTCGACGGCATCGTCCATTTCGATCCGGTCACGCTGAACGCCGTCGGCTACCACGACGCCCGTGAGGACGGATTCTGGGTTCGCGGCCACATCCCCGGCGACCCCATCTTCCCCGGTGCCCTCATGATCGAATGCGCGGCCCAGTTGTCGTCCTACTGCTACCGCAAGCGCTTCGGACTCGAGCAGGGCAAGTTCTTCGGATTCGGCGGCATCGACAAGGTGAAGTTCCGTTCGATGGTGCGCCCCGGACAGCGCCTCTACGTCCTGTGCAAAGACATCAAGCTCGATCGGCGGCATTCGCGGTTCGCCGTGCAGGGCTTCTCCGAGGATCGGTTCTGCTTCGAAGGCGAGATCATCGGCGTGCAGATGGCGGTGTCCGGCGCCGCCACTCCCGGCTGATCCATGCCCGACGCCGTCGCGCCCCGTCCGCAGATCCCCTTTTGGGGCGCGGCGTTGGGCCTCGCGGCGGTCTGCGTTCCATTCTTCTTCGGCTCCGAGACGGCGCACGGCGCCTATCGCGCGACCGAAGCGACCGGACCGTCGACGTTCGAAGCGGCATGGCTCGCGACGTTGACGCGATTCGGAATTCCGCCCGAACGCTTCGCAGCCGCCGCTCTCGTCGCGGCGTGTGCGGGTTCGGCCGCGGCGTTCGCGCCCGTGCGGAGGCGCGGCGTCACGGCTCTCCTCGCGTTGTGGATCGGGGCGGCAGTCACCGGAACGTGGCTCCTTCCGATCGACCGCGGAGCGGCCCCCGCGATGTTCGCGACCGCCCTCGTCGCGACCGCGACGGCCTGCGCGCGTGCAAGCCTCGGGGCTCCGTCGCGTGTCCTCCCCGCCTTCGCCGCGGCCATGGCGGCACCACTTTTCGATCCGATCGGTTTCCTCGCCGCGGTGCCCGTCGCAGCGGCTCTCGCCATGGTGCCTTCCGCCTCGAATGAAACCGTTTTGAGGCGCTCCGCTCCTCTCTTTCTTTGGGGACTGGCGTCGCCGATCCTCGTGTTCGCGCCGGCCACGGTCGGCCTCATCGTCGCCATCCGCGGAGGAGCTCCGGTCGATGCGCCCGCCGACTGGTTCGCGCGCCTGTGGCTCGCGAATATCGACGCGACGATCCTCGAAGGGGGCTTCCGCTGGTGGGTATGGGCCGCCCTGAACGCGTCGCTCCTCTTCGCATTGAGACGCCTCTCCCGAATCGGAGAAACACCGTCACGTCTCGCCGCCGCCGCGGCGCTTCTCGTGGTGGCTCCGCTTCCGTGGATGGTGATTCCGACCGGTTACGCGGCGGATGCGCCCTACCTTCCGGGAGCCTTCACCGCGTTTCCGGGGTTCGTGCTGCTCGTCGCGACGCTGCTCGATCGGGGCCATTTCGCGTTCGGTTCGACGGACCAAGATCGCACGCGAACGATCGAAGCGGTGGCGGGACTCGCGTTGATCGTGGCCGCTTTCCTTCACACGCCCGCCCCGCGCCGGGCCGAATGGAATCTTCGCACCTTCGTCGACGGAGCCGCGAAGGCGGCATCGGGCGCGACGCGCGTACGACTGGTGATCGACCCCGATGTCGCGGCGGGGCTTCCCGAGCGGTTTCTCCAACTCGTCGCCGACATCGCGGATCGACCCACGGAGTCGTTGGCGACGACGGCGACCGTCGCGCTCCCGAGTCCGATCGGCGACGACCTACGACTCGTCTTCGTGAACCGCCCCCCGCAGGTTCCGATTACACGCCCGTTCGACGACACGCTGCCGTTTCCGTGCACGATGCCGATGACCGACGCCGACGTCGCGGGCGCATGGATGGCCGCGTCGACGGCACCGCCGATTCCCGCACCGACGACACCCTGGGCGGGACAATTCCAATCGATCGCCGGCTCGGAGGAGTTCGTATCACCCGCGTTTCCGGCTCGGCAGGGCGATCGTTTCGGCGTCGTCCTCGAATTCGCCCGGAACGAGGTTGCGACGCCGGGTGGGCGCGTGACGCTCGTCCGCGACGACGGGCTCGCGGACGCTTCGGCGCCGCTCGACTCCGTCGGCGTGATCGCCAAAGCGGGCATCGTCGCCCCCGAAGACGGCACCTATCGATTGAAGGTCCGTCCGGCGGGCTCCGCGTGCGCATTCACGCTCGCGAAACTCTCTCTGAACGCGAAAAGGCGCGGCCCCTAGGGGACCGCGCCTCGTCGTCGACGTTGCGTTCAGCGGTAGACGGGGCCCGTGGGCTTCGTCGTGCCGACGGTCGTACCGACCGTCGTGCCGTTCGTCGTCGTGCCCGTCGTGGTTCCGACCGTCGTACCCGTGCCGGTCGTTCCGGTCGCGGTGGTGGTGGTCGTCGTGGTGCCGGTCGTGGCGGTCACCAGCGGACGGTCCATCGAGGTCACTTCCTCGGTGGTGAGCGGCTCGTTCATGAGATCCGCGAACGTGGTCCGCGTGAGGTACGCGATGAACAACCCCGACGAGCGGCGCAGCACCGCGCCGAGACGCAGGTTGTAAGCACCGGACGTCTCGGAGGGCTTCAAGCCGTCCATCAACGTGCCGTTGTCTTCAAGCGCGGAGACGACTTCGCCGAGCGTGAGGACCGTCGGGTCCTTCGCGAGGCGCACGCCGC
>CAIWVZ010000069.1 GCA_903916245.1 uncultured Planctomycetota bacterium
AGGACGGGATCGCGATCGGTGCGCACTACGATTCGAAGCGCTTCACGGACTTCCCGTTCGTCGGAGCCAACGACGCCGCTTCCGCATGCGGGCTTCTCGTCGAGATCGGCCGCCAACTAGCCGCGAAAACCGACCGGAAGGAAACGATCTACCTCATCTTCATCGACGGTGAAGAGGCGTTCAACGAAGACTGGGGCAGCCAGGAAGACGGCACCGAGGACCACACCTACGGCAGTCGCCACTTCGTCAAGAACATGGAGAAGTATCCGGTCAAGGCGCTCGTGCTTCTCGACATGGTCGGCGACAAGGACCTCCAACTCGTCCGCGAAACGAACTCGACTCCGGAGCTTCTCGCGATGTTCGAAGCGACGTCGAAGGAGATCTACGGGAAGTCGATCTTCGGTGCGCGCATGGACGTGCAGGACGATCACATCCCCTTCCTTCGCGCGGAGATCCCCGCGATCGATCTCATCGACTTCCACTTCGGCCCGGACGGCAAGACGCATTGGCACACGAAGGAAGACACGCTCGACAAGTTGTCGCCGAAGTCGCTCGACCGTGTCGGTACGCTCGTTCTCGCGACCCTGCCGAAGGTGGCCGCCAAGTACGTCAAATAGGTCGCATCGGCGACCGTATCGGATCCCATGGCCCTCGAACTCGAACCCTGCGATTTCTGCGGCGTGCCGATGGCCGGCACGGCGTCCCGCTGCGGCAATTGCGGGAAGCGGCGTCCGTCCACCGGGACCGATGCGGTCAAGTTCCTGATCACCGCGTTCGTGATCATCGCGGCCGCGAAGTGGCTCTACGAACGCAGGGGCATGCTCGCCGAAATCGTAGCCCCGTTGAAGGCTGAAGCTCCGGTGACGGAGTTGTCCGTCACCAACAACAATCCGGACGTGGCGAACCCGGCGGCGTTGGGGGCCACCCTGCGCGATTGGTTCCGTGGAGACTTCGTGGGGGCGGCCCGAAAGAACGACCGACTCGTGGAGTCGTATGAAGAGGCGCGGACCTTCGCCCGTACGCAGCGCTCGGACAACCCGCTGTCGACCCTTTTGCCGACCGACGTCCTCACGATCGAGTTTCCCGAAAGCGACGACACGACCCTCGAGGGTCTCGGGCGCGCCGATCGCAAGTTGATTCCGTTCCGCGCCTCGGCGTCGAAGAACCGATCCTCCCAAACGTTCAAAGGCTTCGTCGTCCTCCGGACCGATATCGAACCGGCCGTTCCTTGGGAGATTCGCATCACCCACGTGAACGCGTCCCGCGGCCGTCGCCGCTGACGATTCCCCCGCGAAGTTGCTAACGTCCGAACCCGGGGCGGGGTCGATCGCGACCCCGAAAAGGCCGCATGGCGCCGCCGACCCGGTATCGCGGAGATCAGCATGTCGGACTTGCGCACGTTGGCCGTCGTCGGAGCGGGAAACATGGGTTCGGGCATCGCCCAAAAGATGGCCACCGAAGGGTTCCGCGTTCTGCTCGTGGACCTGAACCAAGCGGCCGTCGACCGAGGCCTCGCCAACATCGCGAAAACTCTCGACGAGGGCGTAGCGCGCAAGATCTTCAAGCCCGAGCAGGCCGAAGGTATCAAGTCGCGCGTGGTCGGAACGACGGACTGGGCCCAACTCGCCGGAGCGGAACTCGTCGTCGAAGCCGTGTTCGAAGACCTCGGCGTCAAAAAGGACGTGTTCCGTCGCCTGGGTGAACACACGCGTCCGGATTGCGTCCTCGGCACGAACACGTCGTCGTTCTACGTTCGCGACTTGCTCGACGTCACGAAGCACCCCGAACGGGTGGTGGGTCTCCACTACTTCTATCACCCCGCCAAGAACCGTTTGGTGGAGGTCATCCCGACCGCCGTGACGTCCAAGGCCGCGCTCGCGAAGGCTCAGGCCATTCAAGACGCGATCGCGAAGACGCCCATCACGTGCAAGGACGCTCCCGGCTTCGTCGTCAACCGATACTTCGTTCCGTGGCTCAACGAAGCGGTTCGCCTTTTGGAAGAGGGCAAGGCGAACATCCCCACCGTCGAAGCGGCGTGCAAAGCGGCGTTCGGCGTCGGTATGGGCCCGTTCGAACTCATGAACGTGACCGGCGTGCCGATCGCGCTCCACGCGGCGACGACGCTCGGCCGTGAACTCGGCGCCTTCTATGCACCCGCCGCCCTTCTCGCCGCGCAAGTCGAGAAGAAGGCGAACTGGGATCTGACGGGCGACGTGGTCGAGGCCGCGTTCGACGTGGTGGTCGACCGCATGGCGGGCGTGACCTTCCTCGTCGCGGGACAGATCGTCGACGAAGGCGTCGGCACGATCGACGACGTGGATCTCGGTGCACGCGTCGGACTCCGCTGGCCCTACGGCCCGTTCGAACTGATGAACCGCCATGGTGTCGCCGCTTCGGTGGCGATGGCGGCCTCCGTCGCCAAGGCGTGGAATCTCCCGCTACCGAAGTGCCTGGCGGGTCGCTCGACGCCGTACACCTTCGCCTTGGTCACGACGACGGTCGAAGATCGCGTGGCCACCCTCACCATCAACCGTCCCGACAAGCTCAACGCCTTGAACGAAGAAGTCGTCGGCCAACTCGACGCCGCGTTCCGCGCGGCCGCCGCCGATCCCGCGGTCGACGGCATCGTCATCACGGGCAAGGGCAAGGCGTTCATCGCCGGGGCCGACATCGCGTACTTCGTCGAACGCATCAAGACGTCGCGCATTCCCGAGATCGTCACCTTCACGCGCAACGGACACGCGACGCTGCGCGCCTTCGAAACGTGCGCGAAACCCGTGATCGCGCGCCTCGACGGCCTCTCGCTCGGTGGCGGCTCGGAACTCGCGCTCGCCTGCGATTACGTCGTCGCCACGAAGAAGGCTTCATTCGGCTTCCCCGAGACGAGCATCGGGATCTACCCGGGACTCGGCGGCACGCAGCGCCTTTCCCGCCGCGTCGGAACGGCGCTCGCGAAGGCGATGATCTACACGGGCAACGTCGTCGGTGCCGATCAGGCCGCCAAGATGGGCCTCGTCGACGCATTCGTTTCGCACGACGACGTCACGGCGACCATCGCGGCGTTGGTCAAGAAGGGCAAGCCCGCGGCGCGTTCGGTGCCGTCGGCACCGCCCGCCGGCTTCGAAGCGATGGCCGCCCCGTTCGCCACGGTGCGCGCCAAGGATCTCTCGGCCGGAACCGCGACCGCCGCTTCGCCCGACGTCGCGAAGACGTACGACCGCGTGAAGTCGAAGGCCCCGGTGGCATTGGCGCTCGCCGAAGAACTCATCGAAGCTTCGGCGACGCTTCCGATCGACGCGGGAATCGAAGCCGAGCTCGGAAATCTCACCAAGATCTTCTCGACTGCCGACGCGTTGACCGGCCTCTCCGCCGTCCTCGACCGCACGCGTCCGACCTACGTCGGTCGCTGAACCACGTCGGATCCGTACGGCCGCCCTCCGAAACATCGGAGGGCGGTCGTTTTTTTTTAGTGGGCCTTCGCGCCCTTTGGCTTCGCGTTCCACACCGTGGTGCACAAAAGCAAACCCACGAGGGCCACGGGAATCATGATGTTCGGCCAAAGGCTCCAGTTGGCGACGACCTTGGCGGCATCGCCCTTCGGCAACACGTCGCGGTACACGAAAGCTTGCGCCGCGGATCCGAGATACACGAATCCGTCGATGATGCCCGTCACGACTCCGGCGTTCTTCGTGCCGCCGAAGTCGGCGGATGCGGTGCCCGACAACATGCCGTGGACGCCGATCACGCACAGCGACATGAAGA
>CAIWVZ010000070.1 GCA_903916245.1 uncultured Planctomycetota bacterium
CGACTTCGGAGAGCACGTGGGTCGACAGGACGACCGTCTTCGATCGCCCGAGGTCGCGGATCACGTCGCGGATTTCGAGGATCTGATTCGGGTCGAGCCCCGACGTGGGTTCGTCGAGGATCAGGATCGACGGGTCGTGGACCATCGCCTGAGCGAGACCGACGCGCTGCCGGTATCCCTTCGAGAGGGCATGGATCGGTTTCGTCAGGACGTCGCGGAGGGAGCAGGCCGACACGACGAAGCCGAGTCGGTTCCGACGATCCGACGCCTCGACGCCCTTCAGCCGGGCCATGTAGTCGAGGTATTCCTGCACCACCATGTCCTTGTAGAGAGGGGCGCTCTCGGGGAGGTAACCCACGTGGCGCTGCGCGGCGAGGCGGTCGGCGACGATGTCGATGCCGGCGACCTTCGCGGATCCGAACGACGGGACGAGGAACCCCGTCAGGATCTTCATGGTGGTGGATTTGCCGGCCCCGTTCGGGCCGACGAGTCCGACGACGGACCCCTGTTCGATGTCGAAACTGACGTCGACGAGCGCCCGGTGGTCTCCGTAGAGATGCCCCAAGTGCTCCGCTTGCAAATTGATCATGCTTTCCCGTTCCCTGTCGATGCGGGGCGCGACGACGCCGGTCGGGAGTCCGACCGCATCGCTACCTGCGCGCCTCGATACGCACCGTAGGGATAGCCCGCTCCGTCGCCCTCCCCAACCCTCGGGAGGGGGGAGGGGGCGGGATCAGAGGATGCGTCGGCCGAATGCGGAAAAAACGAGTTCCGCGGCGAGTCGTCCCGTTTGGTTCCGGGTGTCCTCGACGGGATTCACCTCGGTGACGTCCATGGCGAGAAGTCGGCCCGAATCGTGGGCCATTTCGGCGATCAGGTGGGCCTCCCGGTAGGTGAGGCCGCCTCGAACGGGGGTGCCGACCCCCGGGGCTTCGAGCGCGTCGACCCCGTCGACGTCGTAGGAGAGGTGGAATCCCGCGGTCCGGTGCCCGGCGATCTGGATCGCCCGCTCCATGCATCGGCGGATGCCCATTTCGTCGACGTCGCGCATCGTGAAGACCGTGACCCCCGACTGCTTCACCAATTCGCGCTCGAGGGTGTCCACGCTGCGGATCCCGATCATGACCACGTTTTCGGGGTTGACCTTGGGGCCCTTGCCGCCGACGTCCACGAGTTCCGGTCGGCCCATGCCGAGGAGATGCGCCATCGGCATGCCGTGGATGTTGCCGGTCGGGGTCGTTTCCGGCGTATTCATGTCGGTGTGGGCGTCGACCCAGATGAGCCCGATGTCGTGGCCGCGGCGCTTCCACCACATGGACGTTCCCGCGACGGATCCGATCGCGAGCGAGTGATCGCCCCCGAGGATGACGGGGCGGACGTCGTCGTCCAAGTGGACGTCGAGGGTCCCCGCGATCTCACGGCACGCGTGCAGGATTTCCTTCAGGAACCGCGCCTTCGGATCACCGGGATCGCGGGATTCCGGCGGCGGTACGAAGACGTTGCCCAAGTCTTCGACCGTGAACCCCAACGCGCGGAGCCCGTCGAGCAGCCCGGCGACGCGGATGGCCGAGGGGCCCATATCGACACCGCGGTGCCCCGCCCCGAGATCGAGGGGGACACCGAGGACTTTGATGCGGGTCGCGGGCGTCAGGGGTTTCATGGGGTCCATCATGGATTCGGCTTCCGGCGCCCTCCGTGATAACCCCTTTGCCCGTGCGGGTTCAGGTTCGGTGACGGCGTCCTTCCGCGTAGCGGCCTTCCACCCATACGTAACGTTCGCGGTCTTCCCACCGTCCGGGTTCGCACACCGTGCGGAAATAGCCGCGTCGGACTTCGATCCGGTGGGTGTGTCCCCAAGCGTCCGTGATGCACTGGAACTCGGGTTCCACCCAAACCTGCCGCGTCACGCCGGGAATCCAGACCCTCTCGCAGCGTCGCTCGTAGTGCCCGGGAATCCACACGCGGTGGGGGGCGCAGGCCCGCGGGTCCCACGCCGCCACCGTGAAGCCGCGGAGGTTGAGCGCGGCGAAGAAGTCCTGGGCGGGAAGTGCGGCGGTGGTGGCTGCGACGAGGACGGCGGGGAGAAGAAGACGCATGGGAGGTTCTCCGGATGCCGCCCGGGATCATCCCGAGCGGTAGCGGTGACGAAGCGAATCCCG
Organism: uncultured Planctomycetota bacterium; assembly: GCA_903916245.1. Lineage (GTDB taxonomy): Bacteria > Planctomycetota > CAIWVZ01 > CAIWVZ01. Next base: position 2,160 of record CAIWVZ010000070.1, read on the forward strand.
TGCCGTGAGCCCTGGATGTGTCACGGTGCTCGTAAGTCTTGATAAATAAGCAGGTTGC
>CAIWVZ010000071.1 GCA_903916245.1 uncultured Planctomycetota bacterium
ACGCGAGTCCGGAAGGCGGTCGGCATATCGCCCGCAAGATCGCCGAAGGGCTGAGTCGACGTGCTCCGGAAAAGAAGGCGGTCTTCGAGGCGGGACTCGCGTCTTTCGAAAAGAAACTCGACGCGAAGTTGCTCGAGTGGAAGCCGAAACTCGAGCGACTCCGAGGCGTGAAGTTCGTGTGTCGACACGGGTTCTTTCCCTACTTCACGGCGGCGACGGGTTGCAAGATCGTCGCCGACCTCGAAGCGACACCCGGACTTGAACCCTCACCGGCACACGTCGCCAAAGTCGTCGGAATCATCCGAACCGAAAAGCCTTGCGCGCTCCTCGTGCCCTCCTTTAGATCCGTCGGGCTGACGGAATCGGTCGCCGCATCCACCGGCATCCGCGTGATCGCCCTTCCGATCGGATCCACCGGACGCACCCCCGATGCGACTTGGTTGTCGTGGATGGAACACGTCGTCACGGCGTTGTCGGAGGCGGCACCGTCTCCGAAGGCGCTCTGACCGTGTCGCGGCTCTCGGCGGCGGAACTGATCGTCGTCCCGTCGCCGGGGGTCCGCGTCGGCCCGGTGTCGTTCGTTCTTTCTCCGGGTGATCTGCTGGTCCTTCGAGGACCGAACGGGTGCGGCAAGACCACGCTGTTGAGGACGTTGGCCGGGCTGCATCCGGTGGAATCCGGGCAACTCTCGGCTCCGTCCGCCGTCGCCTACGTCGCTCAAGGCCCGCAGGACGAAGAGCAAGTGCCGCTCGGCGTCGACGAAGTGCTCGGCCTCATGCAGGCGCGTACCGGTTCGGCGAAGTCGCGCGCGGATGAACGGCGGACCGTTCTCGTCGGGGTCGGACTCGACGGACGCGGCGAGCGACGCCTGTCGACGCTGTCGGGGGGCGAGCGTCAACGCGTACGTTTCGCCGCGGCGCTTCTTTCCACGGCGCCTCTTCTACTTTTCGACGAAGCGACCTCCGCGGTCGACGACGAGGGCGAACGTCGGCTCGCGGATCTGCTTGGGACGTACCTGTCGACGACGGGACGCATGGCCGTCGTCGTCACCCATCGCCCCGATGCATGGACGAAGTCGAGTACGGCGACCGTCGTCCTTCCCGATCCTTCTCGGGGCCACCGATGATTCCGGACGTCGGGGCTTTCTTCGATCAACTCATCGAGGCGCACGCCGTCCTTTGGAACGAGTTCCTTCCGGCGTGGGTGGCGGTGTTTCTCGCGGCGACGGTCTTGCCGCAACTCGGCCTCCACGCGTCGTTCCGTCGGCAAACGCTGACGACCATCGCACTCCCCCAGTGCGCCTTCGCGGGCATGGCGATCGCACTCACCCTGCCGATCGCCGACGCCCACGGCGAGCCGCACCCGACCGCGCTCCTGATCGGGGTCGTCGTCGGCACGGGCGCGGGACTGCTCGTCACGTCACGTTTCCGTCGAGAGTCGGCGACGCTCGGCGTGGCCGCCTGCTTCATCGCGTCTCTCGCCGTCACGGAAGTGGCGCGCGCGCTTTCCCCTTTCGGTGAGACACGCCTCGAGCCCCTGCTCCACGGCGAAGTTCTGGGGCTTACCGCCGCGAAACTGCCGGTCCTCGCCTTCCTGCTCGTCCCGGCGGTCATGACGTTCGTCGAACGCCGAGCGTGGTTGGCGACCGCCGCCTATCCCGACTCGGCGCGAGCGGCGGGTTTTTCGATCGAACGCGCCGCGCTCGGATTTGCGGGGGCGCTCGGATTCGCGGTGACGCTCGCGACGCAGGCGCTCGGACCCCTGATCACGTCGGGGCTCCTCCTTCTTCCGGCCGCCTTCGCGCGGCATCGGGGCAACATCGTGGGTTCGGCGGAGACCGAAGCTCGCGTTTCGGGATGGCTCGCCGCATGGTGGGGACCGGTGGCCGCGGTGATGCTCGACATCCCCGTAGGGCCGGGCGTCGTCGCGGCCGCCGTCGTCGTAGGCGCCGTCATGCGTGCCGTCCGGGTACGAAACGTCCGCTGACATCGGCGTGTGGTACCTTCACGCCATGCGGGTGTGGTTCCTCCTCTTCCTCCTTCTCGCGAGCAACGTTTCGAACGGACAGGAATCCCGTCCGTCGTCCCGCCCGCGTCGCGGTTCCGGGTTCGATACGGTCGCGAAGACTCTCAAGGGACGCGTCACTCGAACCACGATCCCCTCGAAGCTGATGCCGAAAGAAGTCGGCGTCGTGACGTACGTTCCCGAAGGTTACGACGTCAAGGATCGGTCGGCGATCCGCTACCCCGTCGTGTTCTTCCTCCACGGTCTGTTCGAAAACGCCGATCGCTGGGTCCAACGCGGCGGAGCCACGATGCTCGAGTCCGCGATCGCCGACGGTGATTTACCACCCGTGATCGTCGTCGCCCCCGACGCGGGGATGTCGTTCTATTGCGACACGATCGATGGAAAGCGTCCGTATGCCCGCTTCTTCATCGAAGAATGCGTCCCGTGGGCGGATGCGACCTTCCGCACCAAGAGCGCACGCGGATCCCGCGTCATCGTGGGGTCGTCGATGGGCGGCTTCGGGGCTCTCCGTTTCGCGTTCACGCGCCCCGAGATGTTCGCGGCCGTGGCGGTCCATTCGGCGGCTATTCTTCCCGACGACGTCTCCGCCTGGTCGACACGCGCCCAGCGCGCGATGGGTTTCCTCGCCGCGGAAATCGCCGACGTCTTCGGCGACCCGATCGACCCGGTCCGTTGGAAGTCCGTCAACCCGCTGCATCTCGCCCAGACCCTCGCACCGGAGGCCGCCCCCTCCATCTACCTCGATTGCGGGTCGGAAGATCGGTACGCGTTCGACGACGGCTGCCGTCAACTCGGCGACGTCCTCACCGAGAGGAAGATCCCTCGGATCTGCGAGATCCGCCCCGGGAACCACGGTTGGGACTATCTGAAGGACGCCCATCCTCACGCTCTGCGGTTCCTCGGAGAAACGTTGAAGAAAGCGGCCGCAAGTCGTGCGACCCCCGGAAGCCGATAAGATACGTAGCCGGAGATTCCTTTTGACCCCCTCACCCGACTCCACAGACGGACGCCAAACCCACAAGGACGTGAAGTCCTACGCGCTCATCGACCCCGCCGTGAAGGCGCCGTACCTCGAGTTCTACAAAGTCACGTATTCCGAACGCGACGCCGCTCTCGATCGCAAGACGAAGGAGCTGATCGCCATCGCGGCCAGCCTCGCTTTCAATTGCCAAAATTGCATGGACGGCCACATCAAGAAGGCCATCCGCGACGGTGCGACGCGCGAAGAAATCAGCGAGACGATCGCGGTCACTCTCGGCGTCGCGGCGGCGGCGGTCGTGGACCGTTCGGATCTCGCGGGTGCGCGTCTCGGGATGGCTTTCGAAGACATCCCTTCGAAGAAGGACAAGCCCGCTCCCTGAAACCGTCCCCCATCGAGACATGAAACGACCCTCGTCCGGCGTCCGCCCGACGAGGGTCGTGGTCGTTTCGGCGCGACCTACTTCAGGATCTGCGCCAACGCGTCTTCGACGTTCGCGTAGTTGAACGCGAATCCCGCTCGCAGTGCCTTGCGCGGAATCACGCGCTGTCCGGTGGTCAGAAGGACCGCGGCATCGCCGAGCGCCAACTTGAGCGCGAACGGAGGAACCGGGAACACCGCGGGACGACCGAGCGTCTTGGCCAGAGCCCGGGTGAACGTGCCGTTCGTGACGGGACTCGGAGCGGTTCCGTTGACGGGGCCGGACAAGCTCGGCGTGTCCACGGCGAAAACGATGAGGCGGGCAAGGTCGTCCTTGTGAATCCAACTCATCCAATGGGCACCGTTGCCGATCGGACCACCGAGACCAAGGCGGAACGGGGGCAGCATTTTCTCGAGTGCGCCACCGTTTTTGCCGAGGACGATGCCGATGCGGATCATGACCACACGGACACCGAGGGATTCGGCCTCGCGCGCCGCCGCTTCCCAATCGCGGCACATGTCTTCGAGAAAGCCGTGCCCGGCCGCCGACTCTTCGGTCAACTCTTCGTCACCGCAGGGTCCGTACCATCCGACGGCGGATGCCGAGACGAGCACCTTCGGGCGCTCACCTTCGGGAAGACCTCGCATCACCTGAACCAAGGCGCGGGTCGCATCCACACGGCTGCGGCGAAGTTCCGCCCGCTGGGCGTCGGTCCAACGCTTGCCGACGATCGGCTCACCCATGAGGTTGACCACCGCGTCGACACCACCGAGAGCTTTCGTCGGCGGGTCCTTCAGGGATACAACGTCGAGTTCAGGGCCGAGTTCCGCCGTCGCCTTGACCATATCGCGGGTCACGATGCGGACGGCGTCCTTGCGGGCGCGGAACTTGCTAACAACCGCCGGGCCGACGAAGCCCGTCGCTCCAGTCACGAGTACACGCATGAGTACCTCCCTCGATGAGGGCGCTGGGAGCATGCTAGCGTACCGCTGCGTCCTACACACCCGGCGCGACGAGGAAACTGATATGCCCTACGACGAAATGATGGTCGCCCCGATGCGCGGGGAATTGACTTCGATCGGTGTCAAGGAACTCCGCAATGCCGCCGAGGTCGACGCGGTTCTCAAGAATTCCGAAGGAACCGTGCTTGTTTTCGTGAATTCGGTCTGCGGATGCGCCGCGGGTGGCGCACGCCCGGGACTCAAACTGGCCCTGACTCACGGCACGCTCCCGGACACGGTGACCACGGTCTTCGCCGGCCAGGATGTGGAGGCGACGAAACAGGCCCGCGCCTACTTCGACGGTGCGCCTCCCTCGTCTCCCGCGATCGCCCTGTTCAAGGGCGGACGGATCGTCGCCCTGATGCAGCGTTGGAACATCGAAGGACGCATGCCGCAGGAAATCGCGGGCGACCTCAAGAAGATGTTCGACGCTCACTGCGCGAAGTAACGAAGACCGAAAGCGGTCGCCGCTCCCAGCCTGCGCCGTGCGATCCGGCCGCCCGTAAACACGACGGCGGTCGGGTCGTTGGTGGAAGCCCTGATCCAGGCGTTCGAGGGCGGCGAGCCGCACGCCCGCATCCCGTCGATGGCGGCATGGGCTTCGTCGGAGGATGGAGCGTTTTTCCCTCGCCCCAAGACATCACCGTGGGCATCGACGAGAAGCGTGCCCGTCACCGCCCCGTCTTTCTCCGTGTTGCGAACGAGAAAGCGGAAATGGCGCTCCGCCGCCTCGAGTGACGCGGCGTCCGCGACGATGCGTGCCGCGGCGCGCCACGACGGAACGAGCAAGGCGAAGTCATGCCACGGTGCCACCCAACCGGTGCCACGGGTAGGACCGTCCTCGAGAAGCACGGCCCCGGACCGCGTTTGACGGCGTCGAAGATGAGCGAGAAGTCGACGCAACGTCACCTCGGCACCGTCGTCCCCGCGAAGAAGGTCTTCGGATGCGGCCCGAAGCGCCCAGGCGACGTCGCGCGCGTGACGCGCGACGTCGGGGACTCGACCTAGGTGGGGTCGTGCCGACACTGCCGAAGCCCGCGCGCGCCACTCGATCCACGGATCGTCCGCGAGGGCACCCACCAACACCGCGCCGGAAACCACGTGGTGCCCGACTTCCACGTCACCTCCGTGCATGAACGGTCCGTGTTTGAAGTTGAGCCCCGTCGAAGGGTCGATACCCGTGCTCCACTGCCGAACGGCCGCGATCCGAGCACGCCGGAAAAGAGCGGGGTCGTCGTGCGCGATCGCGTCGAGCGCGAGTCCCAACGGAACATCCCATTCCTGATGGGAATAGTCGGTGCGCGAGAATCGGTGCTCACCGAGTTCCGCGTCGGAGAAAAGGAACCCCGCACTCCGCGACGCCGTGAACGCACGGTCGAGTTCCGTCCATTCGGCGGCACGTACCCGGGCCGCCCCGAGCCCTTCGGAGGAAGTCGCCGGGCGAAGACGCGGAAGCACCACCACGTCGAGGGCCGAGCCACCGTCGCGACGCCGATCCGCCGCGAGCACTCGCCAAACACCCGCCGCGAGTTCCTCGTCTTCCGCACCCGTCGAAACGGCGATGCCCGAACCATGCGCGAGGATGCGTCGCGGTCCTTCGGTGCCGAACGCCTGCCATCCCAGTCCTCCCGCGTGCATGATCGATCCCCCGCGAAGATCGCTTCGAAAGGCATCGCGAGCGTCGGTATCGCGGGGTGGTCGGTCCCAAACCCCCGTCCATCCCGGATCGTCCGCCTCCGGTGGATCCCACCCATCGGGACCGAAATGAAGAACCGGATAGCCGCCTCGACGAACGGGTCCGACGATCGCGAGGCGAAATCGTGCGCCGCCGTCGTCGAACGTATCGATCCAAGCGTGGATGCCGCCCCCATCGGACAACCGCCCCGCGTACTGCGTGCGGCGGCGATCGCCGACTCTCGACGTCCGTACGGGTTCGGAAAGCGTCGCGTCGGCGCAGGACCAACGAAGGGTTCCGATCCGGCCTCCGAATACCTCATCAGGGCGCAACGGTGGCTCCGACACGTCGGGACGTGGGAACTTCGGCGAATGATGGGCGGCTCGTAGGAACACCGATCGGCCGACGGCGAGACCATCGTCGAACCGAAGTTCGAAGCGATCGAGTCGCCCGCATCGGTGTCGCGTCACCCGGAGTCGGCGACCGTCGGTGTCGCGCCAGGTGCTCGTTTCGGGGAGACCGAGCCCCGAAGGGAGAAGGAGTTCGTGGCGAAAGTCGCCCCGAACCCCGCGCGGTGCATCGACGGAAAAGCCCGATAGCAGCAACAGCCACGCCGCGAGATAGCCCATCGAAGGCGAAGACGCCGCGGGCGGCTCGGTCGTCCTCGGCGTTTTCCGTACCATGTCGCCATGGCGCGTATCGGCATCTTCGGCGGATCCTTCGACCCGATCCACAACGGGCACTTGGTCGTCATGTGCGAGGCGGTCGAGATCTTGAGATTGGACCGCCTGCTGTGCGTTCCCGCCGCACGTTCGCCCTTCAAGCCGCGCGGCACCACATGGTCGGATGCCGTACGACTCGACGCGGTGCGTGAAGCCGTCGGACGTCATCCCTCGATCGAGGTCGACGACTGCGAATTGCGCCGTCCCGCTCCCTCCTACACGATCGACACGGTCCGCGGCGTCGCCGAACGCTTCCCCGGAGACGATCTGTTTCTCGTCCTCGGAGCCGACTCGTTGACCGAATTCCCGAAGTGGAAGGACGTCGCGGCGATCGTCGCGGCGGTCACCGTCGCGGTCGCCGTGCGCCCCGGCCACGCGATCGATCGGACGACGTTGGCGGAGAACGTTCCCGGTGTCCGCGTCGTCGAGCTTCCGACGACGCCGACCGGCGTCTCTTCGACGCTCGTGCGCTCGCGCATTCGTGCCGGGCTCCCGCTGGTCGGCTACGTGCCGGAATCGGTCGCCCGCCGTCTCGCGGAGGCTACGCCTTCGGTGTGAGGCGCGCGCGCATCCAGTCGGCGACGGCGTCGCGCGTCAACGTCACCTGCTCGCCCGTCGCGAGGTGTTTCACCGCGGCTTCCCCGCGTTCGATTTCCGAGGCCCCGAGGATCACCACGAACGGGATGCCCTTGCGCTCGGCGTACTGGAACTGCTTCTTCAGACGATCCGCCTCGTAGTACCACTCGACGGCGAATCCCCCGATCCCGAAGCGCGGCGGCACAGGCGAGCGCGGCGTCGACGGGCGTATCCGGGAAACGGGATATGAGAACGTCGGTCGCGCTTTCGCGCGCCTTCAATTTGCCGAGTTTGACGAGAGCCGTCAGAAGCCGCGTCAGTCCGATCGATACTCCGGTCGCGGGGACCGGTTCGCCGCCGAACAGCGACATGAGGTCGTCGTAGCGACCGCCGCCGCCGAGACTGCCGAAGCGCTCGATCTCGGTGGTCACGATCTCGTACACCGGACCCGTGTAGTAGTCGAGCCCGCGCGTCAGCGACAGATCCACGCGCAGACGCGCCTCGGGAACGCCGAGGGCGCGCGCGTGTCCGAGCATCGCACGAAGATCCGCGAGCCCTTCGACGGCGGCGGATTCGGCGCCGAGGCGCTCGGTCGCCGCGGCGAGAACCGTTTCGGGCGTTCCCGTTATGTTCATGAGGCCGACGAGTTTGTCGATCGCGGCCGCATCGACTCCGATCTTCGAGAGTTCCGCGACGACTTCCTCGAGTCCGATCTTGTCCAACTTGTCGACGACGCGAAGGACGTCCTTGTCCGCGGTCGCAGGCAGGCCCGCGTGGGCGATCATGCCGCGGAGCAACTTGCGATGGTTCACCTTGATGAGGAAACCGTCCATGCCCGACGCGAGAATCCCCGCGTGGACGACCGCGAGGTTCTCCGCATCCGCGACGAGCGACGACGTGCCGACCGTGTCGACGTCGCACTGAATGAACTCACGGAATCGTCCCTGCGCGGGCTGCGCACGGTCCGCACGCCACACGGGCTGAATCTGGTAGCGCTTGAACGGCTTCGGGAGTTCGGGGTGCATCGCCACCAAACGCGACAGCGGCACCGTCAGGTCGTAGCGGAGAGCGAGGGTGTGTCCGTCCTCGTAAGCCAACTTGTAGATGAGCTTCTCGCCGTCGGCGCCGTACTTTCCGAGCAGGATGTCGACGAACTCCATCGCCGGGGTCTCGACGGGAGCGAAACCGAACGCCTCGAAGGTCCGCGTCAGGGTGGCGACCAACTCCTTTTGCGGCAGCAATTCCGCCGGAAGGACGTCGCGGGTTCCATGAAAAAGTCGGGCTTCCACGCTCGGCATAAGGGCCATTCCGCCCCGGAAAACCCCGGGAACGCGCGCCACCCTACCACCCGCCTCCCCCCCGGAAAACGGCCCTCCCCGACCCGCCTTGACGGCCTCCGCCCCTCCCCCTAAGATCTTCGCCGCTCTAGGACTTGCGGACGCTCGGCGTTCCGCATGGAGAAATCGGATGTCGAAGATCGCGTTGGCTCTCTCCCTCTCGGCTCTCACCCTCGGTGGTTGCGCTGTCGGCGTGGCCTCGGCCGGTACCGGCTCGAACAAGACCAGCGACGGCGCGCCGATCGCGGGCAACGGCCGCTACATGGGCCCGAACCACTCCGAGAACTTCTCCACGGGTCACACCATGTGGGGCCAACTCGGCGACTCCTACTCGTCGAGCTACCGCCACATCCGCGGGTCGCTCGGCTATTACCTCTTGAACACGAACTACGAGTTCCCGCCGTACGAGACGTTCTGGGACGATCAACTCCCGCGTGCCACCGGCGACATCGGCAAGACGCTCGACCGCCACATCTTCAACTTCGACTGGAACGATCCGTACTCGTCGTCGCGCTACGGCCGCTGATCGCGCGAACGATCACGTCGAAAGGGAACTCGTCGCAAAGCGACGCGTTCCCTTTTTTCATTCACGACTCTCGGGGAAATCGAGACGCAAACGCGACGGCGATCGTCTCGGCGGCGGCGTCGAGCGTGTCGCGATCGACGGCCTCGATCCAAAGATCGTGAGGGAGTTTTCGTAGCCACGTGAGTTGTTTGCGGGCGAAGCGCCGCGTCTTCGTGGACACCGCGTCGATCGCCGCGTCGACGGAGATTCGCCCTTCCACCACCGCGGTCGCTTCTTCGTACCCGAGGGCCGCACCCGAGGTGCGACCGAATCCGCCGGCCGCGAGAATCGTCCGCGTTTCATCGACGAACCCGTCGCGGAACATCTCGATCACACGACGATGGATGCGAGCGTCGAGCACGTCCCGTCGCCAGGTCAATACCGCCGTGAAGCGGGGGAACGTCGATTTCACGGTCCCTTCCTTTTGGAGCACGGAGATCGGCTTGCCCGTCAAGGCATACACTTCGAGCGCCCGCTCGATCCGCTTGCGATCGTTCACGTGAAGGCGTTTCGCGGTTTCCGGATCGATGACGGCGAGGCGCGCATGCATGACCGCGTCACCGAGCCGATCGGCCTCGGCTCGGAACGCCTCGCGGAACCCTTCGTCCGCCGCGGGGCCGTCGAACACCCCTTCGAGGAATCCGTGGAGGTAGAGCTGCGTTCCGCCGACGACGACCGGAATCTTTCCGCGCCCCGCGATGTCGCGCCGGACGGATTGGGCCTTCTCGACGAACGCCCGAAGATCCAACGATTCGAGCGGGTCGAGGATGTCGATGAGATGATGGGGAATTCCCGCCTGCTCTTCCGGTCCGGGCTTCGCCGTTCCGATGGTCATTCCCCGATAGACCTTCATCGAATCGAGGGAGATGACCTCCCCACCGACGCGTGCGGCGAGCCGGGCACCGGTCCGATTCTTTCCGGAAGCGGTGGTCCCCGTCAACACGAGCACCGGGAGCCTGTCGAGGGCGTCGGTCATGCCCAATCTTCTAGCCGGATCGTCGGCGCGTGCAACCGCGACTGATAGGATGACCGCATGGCCGCCACGCGGTTTCCATCGACTCCGGGACGTCGCGCGTTGGCGACGGCGTTGGGGAGTCTCGGCTTCGTCCGCCTCCCGCTCCGACGCCTTTGGGTGATCGCGGCCTTGGTGATGCTCGGCGCGTCCTTTCTCGTGTCCCGGACCGCCCGCGTGTGGCCGTCCGCCGCCGATCCCGCCTTCGAACCGCCGACGAACCCCGCGGTCCGACTCGATCGCGCCCGACTTCTCTTCGACGGAACCACTCCGTGGATCGGCAAAGACGTGGACGGTGCGGTGACCCGCGCCATCGGCGATCCCCTGCCGACGTCTCTCCCCGTCCCCTACGTCCACTACGGTTCGGACGTCGTCACCCTGCGGGGAGCCCAAGGGACCAAGACGTTGGCACCGGACGACCTCGAGCGGGACACGCGTCGCGGACTTTGGCTCGGCCACCTCTTCGCGTTGCTCGCGATGACGGGGCTTCTCGGCTTCGCGGGACGTCTCGTCGGGCGGCTAAGAAGCCCGCTGCTCGGCGGTGGGGCCGTCGCCCACCTCACCCTCGCGTCCTTCGTTCCGGCGGGGCTTCTCGGGGGCCTCATCGGAGCATTCGCACCTTCGGTACCGTTCACGATGGAAGTCGTCACCGCGGCGATTCTCGCCGCCAACCTGATGACGCTGCTGCTCGACCCCGCATGGGTTCCCATCCGGAAGGAAACGCGTTCATGATGCGCCTCGTCGTCGTACTTCTCTCGGCCCTCCCGCTTTTCGGGCAACTTCCGTCGACGACGACGCGACCCGCCTCCGCCCCGGCGGAACAGGAACTCCCGACCGACGACGTCGGGGCGACGGCGTTGCTGACGAAGGCCGCGAAGCGCCAAATCGCGGGCGACGCTCCGTTCTCCATCGCCGACTTCCAAGCGGACCTCGAAGCGACGATCTACGAAAACGACCGAGAGACCGGAACGCCGGTCGCGCGTTCGGCCCACGTCACCCAGTTCTTCCGCATCGCCGCCGACGGAACGACGACCTATCGCAGCGACCGCTTCGAAGCCCTCACGAAGAAACAGGTCACGCGCGCCTTCGACGGAAAATCGCACTGGATGCGACTCGGCAAAGAACCCGCACGCGAACTCCTGAATCGCGAGGACCGCGAAGACCGTCAGGCGAATGTTCGTGAAATCGTCCGCACGAAAGACCTCGTGGCGACCCTCGTCCTACGGGATCTCCTCGCGGAAGGCGCTCGCCGTCGTCCGCTCGGAAGGCGTGAATTCACGGCGGCCGGAAAGTCCGTCGTCGCCGAAGGCGTGTCGGTCCACCGCAAAGCGCAACCCCGAATCGACGTGTGGATCGGCGTCGACGACGCCTCCTTGGTCGCGATGCAACGGACCCGCGCGGAAGGCCCGTCGGAGATGCTCGTCATGTCGATGCACCGACCGCTGCCTCTCGGCGCCCACGTACTTTCGATGCCTCAAGTCATCGAAGCCTTCGAGAACGATCGCCTCGTGTTGGAAGTCCGCGCTTCGGGTGCGACCGCCATCAAGGTGAACACGGGAATCGAAGACCGGGTCTTCGCGCTGCCGCGATGAAACGCCGCTACTTCTTGCGCTGAAAACGCACTTCGAGATCCCGGAGCGAGATTTCGACGGCGGTGTTGCGCCCGTGCGGACAGTTTCGCGCCTCCGGATGGGCGTGCTCGTGACGAACGAGCGCTTCGACTTCGGGCTCGGGCAAACGATCACCGAATTTGACGGCGGCTTTGCACGCGAGTGTGGCGACGACGTCGGCGACGAGCGCCGCACGCGTCGGGGCACGACCGCCTTCCCGAAGTACGCCGAGAACCGCCTTGACGACGTCCGTCGGCGGCATCCGACGCAACGGCAACGGCACGCTTCGCAACGCGACGGCCGTATGTCCGAACGGTTCGATCGCGAGTCCGACGTCCTTCAGCGCTTCCGCGTGATCGAGGAGCAACGCGATGTCCGAAGGTGGAGCTTCGTGAACTTCGGGCACCAAGAGCAACTGATCACGAGCCTCGCGGGCGTCGATCCGCTCCATGAGTTCGTCGAACAGTTTGCGTTCGTGCAACGCGTGTTGATCGAGAATGCGGATACCCTCGGCTCCCTCGACCACCACGTAGGACCGATGCATCTGCAGAAAGCGGGGCGTGGGAGCCTCCGACGCGAAGAGAACCCCGTCCGAAGGCGGTACTCCCGTCTCGACCGGCCGGACCGATGCCCCCGGAGGATCCCACGGCATGGGACCCGGGTCGTAGCCCTCGCGAACCTCCACCGGACGCCCCGGCGCCGACGGTACCTCCGAGGATTCCTGTGGACGCAACGTCGCCCACGGAACGCCGCCGACCGACAAGCGATGCGCCCCGCCGACGGACGCCAACCGATCGCGCAACGTTCGAACGATCAACGAGAACAGCGCATCGGGATCGCGGAATCGAACTTCCGTTTTCGTCGGATGAACGTTCACGTCGACCTCGGCGGGATCGACCGACAACCAGAGGTAGGCGATCGGGTTGTCCTTCGGCATGATCAGCCCGCGGTAGGCCTCGGCGATCGCCACGGAGAGTTTCCGATCGCGGATCCACCGTCCGTTGACGAAAAGGTGCTGACGCGCCTTCGTCGCCGCCACCAAGTCGACCGGCGAATGCAACGCGTGGAGCCGTGCGGAACCGCGAGCCCCTTCCGCTTCGAGGAGTCGATCCGCCTCCGAGGCGCCGATCACCGCCGCGATGCGCGCACGCCGTGACGTCGTCGACGGAATATCGAGAACTTTCCTCGACTCGGTTCGATACTCGAGCGCGAACCCGGTCTCGGAGAGGGCCATCCGCGTCAACAACTCCACGATGGCCGCCTGCTCCGCCCGTTCGGATTTCATGAACTTGCGGCGTGCGGGAACGTTGAAGAACAGGTTGCGGACCTCGACGGTCGTCCCGAACGGAGCGCCCGCGTCGATCGGACCCGTCGCGGCTCCGCCTTCCACGAGCAGTCGCGATCCGAGGGCGGCCCCCGCGGCGCGCGTGGTGATTTCCATCCGAGACACCGATGCGATCGACGGCAACGCCTCGCCGCGAAACCCGTAAGTCGCGACGCTGAAAAGATCGTCGACGTCGAGGATCTTCGACGTCGCATGCGGCAAGACCGAACGCGCGAGATCGTCCGGACCCATTCCCGCTCCGTCGTCGGTGATCCGAATCAATTTCAATCCGCCTTCTTCCGACTCGACGAGGATGCGCCGAGCGCCGGCGTCGAGGGCGTTTTCGACGAGTTCCTTGACGACGCTCGCCGGACGTTCGACCACTTCGCCCGCGGCGATTCGATTGGCGACTTCGGGAGCGAGAACGCGGACGGTCATCGGCGAGCGACCTTTCCGGAAGCGACACCGATGGCTTCCGCGATGAACGTTTCGAGGAGAACACGCGGAGGCCCCCCACCGGATTTCAACGCACGATCGAGAGCGACGACGTCGTCGAGCAACCGCGCCCGCGGGCGGGAACGCCACGCTTCGACCTGTGGACGGAATCCGGGGAAGAACGTTCGATAGACGCCCGCGCTCTCCGCGGCCTGTTCGATGGGAACACCCGCGTCCATCAGATCGCAGGCGTGGAGCACCTGTCGAACTTTTCGCGAAATGGCCGCCGCACAGAGGATCGCAATCCCCTGAGGGTCCGTATTGCGACGGCCTCCGGCCTCTTCGACACCCATCTCGAACAACGACGCGGATACGGCGAACGCCGTACGCGCGTCCGCCGATGCGACCGCCTCGGCGAGATCGAAGGCGGGTGCGCTCCGCGCCGCTCCCACACACGCGTCCACGGCTTCGTCGGAAATGGAGGGGACGTCGGCGACGTAAAGCGCGAGCTTCTCGAGATGCGCCGCCAAAGTCCGGAGGTCGCTGCCCGCCCGCTCCTGCAAAAAATGGGCGGTTTCGCGTCTCATCGCCTTTCCGCGACGCTTCGCTTCCGCGACGATCCAACCGACGAGTTCCGTGTCGAGTACCGATCCACCCCACGGCGGCGGCTTGTCGTACAGAGTGTCGCAACGCACGACGACACCCCCCGCGGCTTCCACGGCTTCGGCGAGAGAGCTGCCGGGTGCGGCTCGCGCCTTGGCGCCCACGGCTCCCTTCCCCGACTTCGGAACCAACGCCTCGCCCTCGAGGACGAGGCGATGAGCCATTTCGCCGGAGCGAAGAAGATCGATCAAGGCGTCCGCGTGCGCCTTCACAAGTCCGTCCGCGGAACGCACGCGCACGAGTCGCTCGCCACCGAACAAGGACCCCGTCCGCATCCCTTCGAGAAAGGCGCCGAGATCGAATCCCGCCGCATCGCGCGTTCCGGGCCCCGTAACGATTTCGACGTCGTCGCAACCCGCCGCGATCATGTCGCCCACGCGCTCCCGAAACCACCCTTCCTCTCCGGTGACGAGGGCCACACGAACGGAAGGATTTCCCTTCTGGAGGAACTCCTGCGCCTTCACAGTCGCCCTCCGATCCAAAGATCCGCGACGGACGTCGCGAGCACGAGGAGCGAGATGGCGACGTTCACCGTGAAGAACGCCGTGTCGACGGCACGGAGATCGTCCGCTTTCACCAACCGGTGCTCGTAGACGAGAAGCAGCATCACCGCGACGACGCCGACGAAGTAAACGGTTCCGAGTCCCAACGCACCGCCGGCGAACGCCAACGCGGGCGGAACGAGCGCGTGAAATCCGCGAGCGGCGGTCAACGCTCCCGCGACACCGAATCGCGCGGGAATACTGTGCAGACCGAGAGCGCGATCGTGGTTGGCATCCTGACACGCGTAGATCACGTCGAATCCGGCGGTCCACGAACAGACCGCGACGCCCATCGCGACGATGCCCACCGTTCCGATGTCCCAAGCACCGCCGACGGCCAGGTACGCACCGATCGGAGAAAGCCCGAGTGCGACCCCGAGCACGAGGTGACAGGCCCATCCCACACGCTTCATGAACGAATAACCGAGAACGGTCGCGAGAGCGATCGGCGAGAGAGCCCCGCAGAGAGGATTGAGGCCGTAGGCGGCCGCGACGAAGGCGGCGGAAGCGACGACGGTCACGACGACCATCGTCCGCGGTGCGACTTCACCCGTGACGGAGGGTCGCCCTCGCGTCCGGGGATTCAGCGCGTCGTAGCGACGATCGACCCATCGGTTGAACGTCATGGCGGCGGTTCTCGCCGTCACCATGCACAAAACGACGAGCGGCAACGTCGACCAAGGAATCTTGGAAAATCCTCCGCGATTCGACACCCCGAGCAACGCTCCCGTCACCGCGTACGGCAACGCGAACAACGTGTGGGAAAAACGGATCAAGCGGAGGAACGCCGACGTTCCGCGCGCGACCGAGGCCCAACCCGAAGTCATGTGCCCGCCCCCCGGAATACGCAGATGACGTCGTAGATGACGTGGGTCCACACCGCCACGGCGAAACCACGTGCGGCGAAGAGCCCGGCCAAGAGCCCCCCCGCAATGCAGCGAAACACGAAGACGGTGCTCTCGAACGGCTCGCCGCCGGGACCGACATGGTGATATCCCGCGAAGAGGATCGACGACGCGACGAATGCGAAACCCGCGGCGACGACGGGCTCGGCACGGAAAACCGATTTCAAGAAGTGCGTCCCACCCCAAAAGCATCCGAGACGGAAAACGAGTTCCTCGTAGAAGCCCGCACCGAGACTCAAAAGTGCGCCTTCGAGGCGACCGCCCGGAGTGGCGACCACCATGCTCAAGCCTCCGAAACTCGCAATCGCCGCGATCGGCAGGAGCAGCGTCGCCCACGCGGAACTCTCGACGAGCAACGGCAACACGAGCCCGAAGCGCGGCGCCTTGGGAGTCCGTTTCGGAACGACGAACGCGCACACGAGGACGCCGACGAGCACCAATGCGTTGACGACGAGCCAAGCCTTCGGGCTGATCCCGTGAAGTAGCTGCTTGACCCAAGCATCCGCCGCGTTTTGATTGCGGGCGCGGAAGACGATCAATCCCGCCTCATACAAGAGCAGGACGGGAACGGTCAACAGCACCGCCGTCGGGACGTCGCGGACCGCCGCCACATAGGCCCCGAGCCATCTCGGCACGACGGAGCGCTCCTTCTTCACGGCTTGCTTCGACTTCGCGGGCACGCGCCCATGGTAGCGCAAGCGCGGGAGAACCTCCCGAAACGACGACGGCCCCGGAGTTCGTCCGGAGCCGTCGTGCGCGCGACGCGGAAACCGCGTCGGCGGCGATCACTGATCGTAGTAGGTGTGGATGAAGTCGAGTCCGGGGACGACCACCGATCCGAGAATCGCCGGGCTGCCGTACGAGAAGGCCACGATGCGGCCCGCTCCGGGGTAGCTGACCGCCACCACGCTCGG
>CAIWVZ010000072.1 GCA_903916245.1 uncultured Planctomycetota bacterium
CGTCGAGGGCGGCCTCCCAAGAGGCCGACGATTCGGCGGGAAGCACGAGAGACACGGGCTCCCACGGCCCGTCGTCCCGGCTCGCGACGGCCCGCGGAAGGCCGTCGCGCATCGACATGGACAGCCGACCGGCGCCCGCTTCCTTCAATGCATCGAAAAGAGCGATCGGTGCATGCATCGGAGCGGGAGCCCCCGGCGGATCAGGTGTCGAAGATCTTCGAGAACATGCGCGTCGTCGTCGCGCGCGACGCCTTCGCGATGGACGTCGTGAGCGGGATCGACTTCGGACACACGTTCACGCAGTTTTGCGCGTTGCCGCAGTCCGTGATGCCGCCCTCGCCCATGATCGCGTCGAGACGTTCGCCGGCGTTCAACTTGCCCGTCGGGTGGCTGTTGAACAGCACCACCTGGGAAATCGCGGCCGGACCGATGAACTTCGAATCCTCGTTGTAGTTCGGGCACGACTCGACGCAGCAACCGCACGTCATGCAGGTCGAGAGGTGGTACGACTCCTCGCGCTCCGCTTCGTTCATGCGTTGGCCGGGCCCGAGGTCGTGCGTGCCGTCGATCGGCACCCACGCCTTGACTTTCTTCAAAGATTCGAACATGCGCGAACGATCGACGCAGAGATCCCGGACCACCGGGAACTTCGTCATCGGCTCGAGGGAGATCGGCTGCCCGGGGTTTTCCTTGCGGATGTTGTCGACGAGCGCCGAGCACGACTGACGCACGCGGCCGTTGATGACCATCGTGCACGCGCCGCACACCTCTTCGAGGCAGGAGCAATCCCACGAAACCGGATCCACCGGCTTTCCGGCGGCATCCACGGGATTCTTCTGGATCTCCATGAGACAGGAGATGATGTTCATCGACGGCCGGTACGGGATTTGGAAGTCCACCCACGACGCGGGGGACTTCGCGTCCGACTGGCGCTTGATCCGGATCTTGATGGGTTCGGAGCTCATGATCGCGGTTCCTCTCAGCTTCCCCCGGCGCCGTAGGTTCGGGGGCGTGGTTTGATGAAACGGGCGTCGACGGGGACCCACGAAAGCGACGGGGCGTTCGACTTCGCGTCGTAGTTGGCCATCGTCGTCTTCATCCAGTTCTCGTCGTCGCGCTTCTCGAATTCGGGCTTGTAGTGGGCGCCGCGGCTCTCGTTGCGGGCCAACGCGCCGTCCACCATGACCTTCGCGAGTTGCACGAGGTACGGAAGTTGGTGCGCGAACCGCAACGACTGGTTGGCCGTCTTGCCCGAGTCCGGCACGGTCGCCTTGTCGGCGCGCGCCTGCAGATCGTCGAGCTTCGCGCGGGCCTTCTTCAGCCCG
The DNA here is from genome assembly GCA_903916245.1 of uncultured Planctomycetota bacterium. Lineage (GTDB taxonomy): Bacteria > Planctomycetota > CAIWVZ01 > CAIWVZ01. Next base: position 1,326 of record CAIWVZ010000072.1, read on the forward strand.
TCGTTGGTTCGAACGATGGTGCACTCCGAGAGCATGAGGTAGCCGAGCTCGTCGACGATCTTGAACGGGTTCTCGCCGCCCTTGCGGGCCGCGACCGCGTCGACTTCCGCCTGCATCCGCGAGACCTCGCGATCGAAGACCGCCTTGTCCACGGATTCGGCCCCCTTCGCGAGGCCCTTCGCCCAGGCGACCGCGGCGGGTCCCGCCACGTCGCCGGAGAAGATGCACGACACGAGGGAGTTCGCCCCGAGTCGATTGGCCCCGTGGTAGAGGTAATCGACTTCGCCCGCGGCGTAGACGCCGGGGATGCTCGTCATGTGCGTCCGCGGATGGGCCATGTCCATCTCGCCGTCCGCCTTCGTTTCGTAACCGACCCACAAGCCGCCCATCGAATAGTGAACGGCCGGGAAGATCTGCATCGGCTCTTCACGCGGGTCGACGCCGACGAACTTCTCGTAGATCTCGAGAATGCCGCCGAGCTTCTTGTCGAGGACTTCCCGCGGCTTGTGCGTGAGGTCGAGGTAGACCTTGGCACCGCCGCCGATGCCCATTTCGTGCTTGTAGCAGACGCTGTGGATCTCGCGCGACGCGATGTCGCGCGGCACGAGGTTGCCGTATTTCGGGTACTTCTCTTCGAGGAAGTACCAGCGTTCGCCTTCGGGGATCTGGCGCGGCGCGCGCGTGTCGCCCTTCTTCTTCGGCACCCACACGCGTCCGCCTTCGCCGCGGGCCGATTCCGACATGAGTCGAAGCTTGTCTTCGCCCGGGATCGCCGTCGGGTGGATCTGGATGAACTCGCCGTTCGCGTAGGACGCGCCCTGCTTGTAGAGCGAGGCCGCGGCGTAGCCCGTGCAGATCATCGAGTTCGTGCTCTTGCCGAAGATGCGTCCCGGACCGCCGGTCGCGAGGATCGTCGCGTCGCACGGGAACGCCTTCACTTCCATCGTCGCCAAATTTTGCGCCACGATGCCGCGGGAGACGCCTTGGTCGTCGATCACCGAAGAGAGGTATTCCCAACTCTCGAACTTCTCGACCTTCCCTTCGGCCTCGAAACGACGCACCTGTTCATCGAGCGCGTAGAGCAGTTGCTGTCCCGTCGTCGCGCCCGCGAAGGCGGTGCGGTGATGCAGGGTTCCGCCGAATCGGCGGAAGTCGAGCAGCCCTTCCGGGGTGCGGTTGAACATCACGCCCATGCGGTCGAGCAGGTAGATGATGCGCGGCGCGTTGGCGGTCATCGCCTTGATCGGCGGCTGATCGCCGAGGAAGTCGCCGCCGTAAACCGTGTCGTCGAAGTGCTGATAGACGGAGTCGCCTTCGCCCTTCGTGTTCACGGCGCCGTTGATGCCGCCTTGAGCGCACACCGAGTGCGAACGCTTGACCGGTACGACGGAGAAAAGAAGGACCTTGCCTCCCTTTTCCGCGACTCGGATGGCGGCCATGAGGCCCGCGAGCCCGCCGCCGACGACTGCGATACGTGGTTCGGCCATGTCAGGATCTCCTCACGCCTTGAAGGGGTTGGGGGTGGTGACGAGGTGCCACACGACGGCGGTTCCGAGCGCGAACAGCCCGAGACCGATCGCCGTGAAGATCACCCGGGCGCCATCCTGCGCCTTCTTGCCGACGGTGATGCCCCACGAGATGCAGAACGTCCACAATCCGTTGCCGAAGTGGAACGCCGCGGAGGACACACCGAGGAAGTAGACGAGGCCGAGGATCCAGTTGCCCGAGAGTTTCTCGAGCATGAAGTAGTAGATGCTCTGCTGCGAGCGCACGAGTCCGGTCGCCGCATCGACCGCTTCCGGCGTGTACGTCGTCGTGAAATGGCCGGTGAAGCGCGTGGACCAGACGTGGTAGATGATGAACACGAGCAGATAGAACGACGTCAGACGCTGCAACATGAAGTTCCGGTTGCGCGCGTAGGCGTAGTTGGTCGTGTTGTATTTCGCCTCCATCGCGATCTTGATCCCGTAGATCGCGTGGAACGCGAGCGGGAGGGCGATCGTGACGATCTCGAGGGTCCACAGAATCGGCTTCGGCATGTTCAGAAGCCATGCCACCGCCGATTCGTAGGACTTTTGACCGCCGAGGATGAAGGCGTTGGACAGGAGGTGCTCGGCGATGAACCCGCCGAGAGGAAGCACTCCGACGAGCGAGTGGAGCTTCCGGTTCTTGAAGTGCTTTTGGTCGGTGTTCATACCGGGAGGTGCCGCGCCGCGGCGCCCGTACCTTTCGCCGATCCAACCTAGCAACCCCCTACCCCCCTCCCAAATCGGTCAAACCTCGTCGGGGAAGAGGGTTTCGGACGTTTGCGGGAACGCGATCCGCCGCGGCTACTTCGAGAAAAGCGAGCGGATTTTCGCGAACCATCCACCGCCGCTTCCGCGGCGCGGAATCGCATGTCCCTGCGTTCCCGACTCGAGCAACTTTCGGATGCGCTCGAGTTCGGCGCGCACCACGTCGCACGATTCGGGGCGATCCTTCATGTCCTTCGCGATCATCCAGCGCAACAGGTCCGCGAGGGCGGGCGGGACGTCGCGGTTCAACTTCTCGACGGCGATCGGTTCACGCTGAATCGTCGCCTTGAGGACTTCGATGGTCCTCTGTCCGGCGAACGCCTGCTCGCCGGAGAGCATCTCGTAGAGGATCACACCGAGCGCGAAGATGTCGGTCCGCCCGTCGATCTTTCCGCCGCGGATCTGTTCCGGGGCCGAATACGCGGGAGTGCCGACGAAGGTGCCGGCTCGCGTGATGTTGGTCGCCGCATTCAGATCCTTCGCGATGCCGAAGTCGAGAAGTTTCACGACGCCGTCGTCGTTGCGGATCATGATGTTCTCGGGCTTCAGGTCGCGATGCACGACACCCTGTGCATGCGCGAGGGAAAGTGCCGAGCACACCGATTCCATCACGTGACAGGCACGGACGGGATCGAAACGGCCGTCCTTCTGGATGTGGGAGTGAAGACTGCGACCGTCGACGAACTCGGTCACGATGTAGAGTTCGCCCTCTTCGGTTCCGAGTTCGTACACGCTGACGATGTTCGTGTGGCGGAAGCGCCCGAATCGGTTGCCTTCGTTCTTGAAGCGCGCCATGGACTCGGCGTCCACCATGCCTTCCGAGCGCAGGAACTTGATCGCCACGTGACGCTGACCGGGGACGTCGAGAGCTTTCACCACCACGCCCATCCCGCCCTCGCCGAGCTTCTTTTCGATGAGGTACTGGCCGTTGGCTCCGAACGCCCGCCCGATCAAATCGTCGTAGTTCATATCAACCCTCGTCGCCGTCGTCCCCGATCGCCTCGACGGGGCAACCCTTCATGGCTTCGACGCACGCCTTCAGCTCCTCGGGGGTCTCCGGCTGCTTGAAGACGAAGTCGTGATCCGCTTCCGCGCTCTCCTTGAAGTTGGCCGGAGCCATCTCGCTGCAGAGAGAACAGAGGATGCACTGCTTGTCCACGTAGAAATTGCCGGGGACGTTGTCGGGAAACTTGTCGTTGCGGTCGGCCATGTCGTGTCCGGTTGCCGTGAGGCGCCGACGTAGCGTAGCAACTCGTCCCGGAAGGAGTCGCCCGGGCGTTTTTTCGCCCGGGCACCCCCTCATTCCCGGGTGACGGCGACGCCCGCACCCTTCTCGGCGACCACGGTCACCCGGTCGGGAATCACTCCGAGACCCACCGAACCGCGTTGGTCGGTGTCTCCGCAATAGATCACCCGACCGTCGACCCCGAGCGAGACCCGCGCCCCTTCGACGGGTCGCCCTTCCCCATCCGTGAGATAGGCGTACGCGTTCCCGTCCACCCGGTCGACCCGAATCGCGAGCGCGGTCACGACGACGAGGGTCGTGGCGGAACGCTCGCCGTCGGTCACGACCGCGAGATACGCCCCCTCGCCGAGTTCGGGCAGTTTGACGTCGACCGAACCTCCGACGTACTTGCGCATTCCGAGGCCGTGCTCCGCCGACGTGGCGGGTGCGATTCCCGAGAGGTCCGCGCGGTTCAACGCGTCGAAGGACTTTCTCACCGCGAAGAGGACTCCGAGATCCACCGGGTAGATCATGATCGACACGCGTTCGACGTTCTTCGCGGTGACGGAGACGATCGCGGAAGACTTCGGCGCGCAGGTGACGATGCCCGGAGTCGACAACGTGCGACGCGTCAGGAACGCGTGCGCGACGTTCGCATCGGGCTCGGAGTCCTTCGCTTCGGCGTAGCGGGCGACGGCGTCCTCGAGGCGCCCGGCGACGTGCGCGATCTTACCGAGCAGCCCGGCCATCCGAGCGTGCCGAGGACTCTTGCCGCGGATCACGCCGGGTTCGGCGCGGATCGGCCACGCGGTCGTGAGAACCTTCTCCGCGCGCGCCGACGCCTCGTCGAAGCGCTTCAGCCCGAACAGCGCCGTGGCATCGTCCGCGAGCACGGCGTCGAGCGCGTCCGATTCCGGATAGCGTTCCGCGAAGGCCGACGCTTCCACATGGAAACGTTCGAGCGCACCGAGCCCGCGAAGGACGTCGAGGCGCCGCAACGACGCGCGCTCGGCGACGACGCCGCCCGCGTTCCACGCGGCGACCCGCGCGTAGGATTCGAGCGCACGACCGAACAGGACGCGCCGCTCGGGCGGCAAGGCCTTTCCGTCGGTCGCAGGGTCCTCGATCGACAACCAACGACCCGCAGCTTCGAGTTCCATGGCCGGAACTTTGCCTTCGGTCGGCCATCGCACGAGAGCCGCCGACGCGGCTTCGGCGATCGCGATCACGTCGAGCCGATCCGATGCCATCTCGGCGAGTTCCGCGGCCTGAGCCGTTTCCAGATCCACCGTTTCCCCGCGAACCTGCCGGAACAACTCGCGCGCACGATCCACATCGCCCGCTTCCGCGTAGGCACGCCCGATCGCGAGCGCGGCCGGACCGCCGACCGACGCCGCTCGAGGATTCCGAGCGAGAAGTTCGTCGCGCGCCGCGACCGCCGCCGCGCCCTGCTTCAGCATGGCGTGCGCCACTTGGAGCATGGCGAGCACTTCGTCGGCGAGTTCGTCGCGAAGGACGACGTCTTTCGTCAACCCGCGCAACGCGAGAACGGCGTCGGCCCAGCGGCGTTCCGCGAAAGCCTTGCGACCCGCGTCGATCCGCATGTCGGGCGGCGGAACCCGTGCGGGCTCACGCGTCATGAGCTTCGGATCTTCGAAGACCTTGAGCGACATGGACGCGGACGCACCACACACCTCCGGGTCGTAGAACGCGCGCGCCTCCGCGGGCATCGCGGAGAACGTGCCCGCGAGTCCGCAAATCACGGGGTACGTGATCACGACGCGTCCGCCCTTTTGAATCGCCGGGATGCGGAACATCCACCCCGATTCGCGTCGGATCGGCGGGCCGGAAGGGGTCCTCAATCCGGATTCGACGGGCTCGCATCCCGCCGGGAACGGATCTTCGAGGACGATTTCGCGCAGATCTTCGCGCGCCTCGACCACCGTACGGACGGTCAACTTCGCGCCGACCCACGATTCCTTCACCGAATCGGCGTCGCGCTGCGCGGGACGCTTCCCCGGAATGACCGACTCCCAGCCGTCGAGCGCGTCGGAGGACGCGCGGTCCGGCTCGCGGTACGGCAGCAGTTGACGGGACACCGTGAGGAGATTCCCCGTCGGTGCCACGGTGTCGGCGGGCTTGACGCCGAGAAGACGCAGGCGCACCGTCGCTTCACCGGAGCCCGACTTGCGCACGTCGATCCGATGTTTGCCGGCCCCGAGCCGATCGATCGGCAACGGGATGGAGGCCCAGGACTTCGACGCATCGAGACGCACGGGCGCACCGACGGCCGCGCCGTCGACCATGACGCTCACGTCGCCGTCGAACGCGGGAGACGCCGCGGCGACTTCCGCGAGCGCGATCACCGACGCCGCGGCGGCGCGGGTATGCACGCAGCCGCGCAGCGTCAGCGAGCGACGAAGGGCCGTGACGAGCGCGGCGACTTCGTCTTCGCGGCCTCCCGCTCGGCGATACGCGAGGATCGCCCACGCCGTCGCTTCCTGTTCGGCGTTGAACCACGCCGGGACGGCCTTCGGGAACGGCATGCCGTCTCCGGGGCGACGACGACCGCGGAGCATCCCCAAGAACGTCGCCGCCTGCGCATCGCGTTTCATCGACGCCGCGGCCACGACGGCACGACCGAGCGAGACCGGCGCGAGCGCGTCGCCTTCGCGAACGAGCGTATTCAGAACAGTCGGACGCGGCTGCCCCAACATGGCGAGCCCGAGGACGAGCCACGCGCGTTCATCCGCGGAAATCCCCGCGCCGCCGCGCGCGAGCAACGCGTCGCCCCCCAACGTGAGCAGACGGACGAGGTCTTCGGGAACTTCGATGCCGAAGTCCCGCAATCTTGCCAACGTTTCGGCGCACAGAGCCGTCGGGACCGCGATGCGGTCATCCGTGCCGTCGCGGACGATCCCGTCGTCGCCGGCACGCGCCCGAATCTCGCGGACGAGAGCGCGGGCGGAGGCTTCGATGCGATCGATCGCGACGAAACTCGGCCGACCGGCGGCCGCGAGGGCGCGATGGAGGGCCAGCGACGCGACCACGCGATTGGCGGTGGTTTCGAGACCCCCTCCGCGCGCTTCGGCGAGAAGCGTGATCCCTTCGAGCAGATCGGTGGCGAGGTCCGCCTGAACGACGACCGCCGCCGACAACGATCCGTCGACGAGCGTGGGGATCTCGACGTCGAACGTGGTGCCGTCCGTGACGGCGGCGCGACTCCCGCCGTCCCACGGCTCTCCGAATGCGCGAATCGGCCGCGTGACCGTCACGGCGTCGCCCGTGGATCCGTCCGAGGCCTTCAGAGAGAACGACGCGACTCCCGGCTTCAACGCTTTGACGTCGAACAGCGTTTCACTCGCCGAGCCCGCCTTCAACGAGATGTCGGCCCGCGTGACGCCGTCGAGACGCGCCACCGACGGATCCGCCGATCGCGCTTCCAAGGCGAGGGAAAGGTCCTTCGCACTCGCGTTGCGTACCGAGGCCGCGACACGCCACGCGTCGGTATGCGAGAAAGCGGGAGGCATCGGGAGGCGGATCGACACCGGCTGAGTCGCCCGGACGGTCGCCGATCCCGACCCGGCCGACACTCCGAAATTGATCGCCGCCGCGGCCGCGGTCCAGGTGGTCAGATTGTCCGGCAGTTTGACCGTGACGCGGACGCGCCCGTCGGCCCCCGTCACGAGCGTCGGATGCCACGCCGCGACATCCGCGAAGCGCGTTCGCGCCGTCGGCTCGGACGGCTTCTCGGATTCACCGGCCGTTCCCAACGCGAACCCGAGCGCCGGCAACGAGCCCGATGCCCATTTGTCCGCGGAATTCGATTCCGCGTCCTTGAAAAGGCCCGCGGTGATCGTGGGAACGTCGCCGTCGATCGCATCGTCAGCCTTGCGGAGATCACCGTTGCCCTTCGACTTCGCGGCCTGCGCATTGCGTCGGCCCATGCGCGCTCCGCCCGGTCGTCCGGCGGCACCGCCTCCTCCACCCGGTTGGGGTGCGCCCGGCGCGGCCGACGCGGGGGCGCCGAACATCCGCTTTTCGTCCGAACCCGGCTTCGCATCCTTCGCGAGCTCGTCGGCTTCGCTCCCCGGGCCGCCTTCTCCGCGCAGTTCGCTCGGCGCGCGTCCGCGCTCCTTGAGTTCCGCTTCGCCGCCGCGATCCGACAGTTCCCGGCCCGACTCGGCCACCGCGAGCCGCTCCGATTCGAGCTTCGCGCGCGACACCACGTCGCGGTCGAGAGCGACGGCTTCGACCACCTGCTTCCACATCGCCGAACTTCCGGTCGACGTTCGGTGCGGCCGCACGTCACGATTGAAGGAGAAGCGGGGGTCGGTGGTCGTCGTCCCCGCCAACGCTTCGAGCGCGGCGTCCGACATCGAAAGCGCGACAGCGGCTTCGACCAGGCGTCCGGCTTGGTCGCGTACGAGCACGTCCAAAGTCACGTCCGCACCGGGCCGCGTCTCGACGGCGGACGCCGTCACGGACACGTCGAGTTGCCGCAGGACGACGAGCGGATCCTGCGCCGTCAGCAACGCATGATCATGCCAGAGAGCCAACGTCGCGACGACGTTCGGCGCGAGGCGCTCGGTCAGCACGTGATCGATCGAGAAATTACGCGCGGACACGTCGACGAGGCGATGTTCGAGAACACCTTCGCCTTCGAAAGTCAAAAGTGCCTTCATGCCCGCGGCGGGGGCGTCGACCCACGCCCGCGCGGTCGTTCCGGCTCCGTACGCTTCGCGTTCGAAGAGGAGTCGCACCTCCTTCGCGAGGTCGGGACGCTCGCCCGTGACTTCGATGGGCCATTCACCCACGACCTTGCGCCCCTTCGCATCGGTACCCGTGTAACGCACGAGCATCGGGCCCGGCGACGGGACGACGACGGACGCTTCGGCTTCGCCGTCGGCCCCGAGTGCGACCGTCGCGCGCACGGAAACGGGCGCGCCTTGGCCCGAGTCGCCGCGTCGCACGACTTCGAGTTCACCGGAAAGGACGAGGGGCGCCGAGGTCCAATCCACGCCCACGAGACGCGCCGTCATCCGGTCACCGGCGCGATACGCGCGCCGATCCGGAATCACGACGACGTGTCCGGGAGTGAAGGATGCGACCACGGATCCCGATCCGGAAATGAACCCGGATGCCGAATCGCGCACGTACGCATGCACGAGATAGCGACGCGGGAGGCCGACGTTTTCCGTGCGGAAGGAGATCGACAAGGATCCGGATTCGTCGCAGGTCCCCGACCCTTCCGCGACGACGGAAGTTCCGGGGGCCGGAGGCGGCGACGTCCGCGTGGCGCGATACCACCACGAAGCCTCGCGCCATTTCGATCCGTCGAATTCGGCCGGAACGGCCGTCGCCACCCAATCGACGCGGGCGCCGGGCACCGCCCCGCCGGACCAGGCTCCCACGCGGACCGTCGCGGCGACCTCGTCGCCGGGCGTGACGATGGTCGTCGCGGGAGTCACGGCGACGCGGAATTCCGGCGTCGTGAAGACGCGGACCGACACGTCCTGCGTGAAGACCGAGGCCCCGAACGCGGCCTGCAACTTCCACGTCCCGGGAGTCCCGGATTCGGGAACCGCGACCTCGCCGTCGAAACGTCCGTACGGGCCCGTCGCCACCTCGCGGGCGTCAAAGACGCGTCCGCGGGGATCGATCCACGAAAGCACCCCCTTCCGTCCCTCCACCGAAACGGCAACACCGTCGATCGGTTCACGAAGGAAGGCGGCGAATCGCAGGACGTCGTTCGGCCGCACGACCGGACGATCGAGCACCCAATGGAGCCGCGGGACGAGCCCCGCGGCCGATGCCGCCGGAATCGGTTGCGCGAAGCCGGGGGTCACCGACTTGCCGACGAGGGCGATCACTTCGCACGGGGCCTTCTCGGCCGGAATCGCGAGGCGCACGGTTCCGTCGGACGCGGTGACGGCGGACGTCTTGAAGTCGCCGTTGCGCGCGAGCACTTCGACGCCTTCCGCAGGATTTCCGGTCGTCGCGTCCGTCACCCATGCGAAGACACCCCCCGGGTATTGCTTCGTGACGATGCGCGCGCGCGTGACGAAGATCGTCGCCGCCGCGCGGCGCTGTTCCGCTTCCGCGGTCACGACCCACGCGCCTTCGGCGGCGTCGGGAATGATCACGTCCGACGCTTCGGCGCGATATCGGACGAATTCCTTCACCGGGAACGTGAACGACGCGTCGGCCTTCACGAGAGCCACGTCGATCGCATTGGTGCCGTTCAGAGTTCCCTTGCGATCGAAGTACGACTTCGCATCGAGTTTGTAGACGCGGAAGGTCGCCGCCTTCACATTGCGCGTGCGCAGAACGACACGCACGGGCTCGCCGGGCGCGAAGGTGCGGCCGACGTCGAGACCGAGGTCGATCGCTTCGAGACGCGCGAGATGGGCACGCGCTTTCTCGGCGGCCCGCGTCTCGGCGAGCTGCTCGACGACGAATCGGAACGCCGCCACCGCCCCGTCGAGATCCGACAGATGGCGCTCGTTCAGCTCGCCGACGAGCAATCCCGCTTCGGCCGCGGTCTCGCGTCCGTCCTTCATCCAACGATCGCGGGCCGTCTTCGCGGCGTCGCGGGCCGCCGCATGGGCGCCGTCTTCGACGAGTACCTTCACGATCCGAATCGACAGATCGGGCGCCGACGCGTCGAGCGGGTATTCCTCGAGGAACTCGCGATAGGCCGCGACGGCCTCCGCGCTCTTCTTCGCACCGTAGGCCGCATCACCCTTCGCGATCAAAAGCCGCGAGACTTCCCGCTGCACTTCGGGGACGCGAGCGTCGGCGGGGAATCGTGCGAGAAACTCCCGCCCCGCGACCCGGGCCTCGTCCCAACGCCGCAGCGTCTTCAGTGCGTACACGATTCGATAGCGGGCCCACGCGACGTCCGCGACGGGAGCCCCCGCGGCCTCGGCGACGTCGACGAGCAACGGCAACTCCCGCGGGTGCGGATCCTGCACCGTGGCACGTGCGACGACGACTTCCGCCATGCGTCGACGCAGCAGCGCCGCGCGCGCGGCATCGCGTGTGCGGGCCGCTTCCGACGACCAGATGTCGAGCCCGCGATCCAAGGCCGCCGCCTCGTTCGTCGCCACCCACGCTTCACCGAGTTCGAGAGCCACGTCCGCGTCGACGTCCGCGCGCACGGCCTCCGGCATCGACCGCGCCGCGGAGAGCACCGCACGCGCATCGACCGGATTACCGGAAAGACGCAGGGTCTTGCCGAGGAGGAGCCGACCGCGCGCGAGCCGCGGGCCCTCCTCCTTCGCCGCGATCAACGCGTCGACGGCCTTGCGTGCCGCGTCGAGATCCACCGGCCAATCTTTCGGCGACGCGAGGTGGGATTCGATCGCGTAGGCGGCCTTCGCGAGCCGGACGTCGATCGCGCGCGGAGTTCCGTCGAGAACGCCGATCGCGCGATCGAGACATCGCAACTTCAACGACCGATTCGCCGGAATCGGCGGACGCACGCCCGAGGGCCCGGGGCGCGGCGTCGCAAAACGCTCTCCCCAAGCGATCCACACGTCCGCGATGCGCCCTTTGGACGCCTCCGACAACGTGGATTCCGCCGCCACCGCCTCGCGCTCGAGCGCGGCGGCTGTATCGCCTTTCCCTTCGAGGGCCCGGGCGACGTCGCCGTCGATACGGCCACGCCACGGCGACGATTCGGGAAAGACGCGAAGGGCGTCGAGCCCCGCGTCGATCGCGCGTTCCCACTCTTTCGCCGTCAACAACGCGCGCACGCGCGTGGCGCGGGCCTCGCGCACGGGTTCATCCTTCGCGGGGTCTCCCGGAAATCCGTCGAGCAGAACCGCCGCATCGGCGGCCCTGCCGGACGCGAGCAAGTCGCGTGCTTTCGCGAGCCGCGTCGACGCCTCGTCCTGCGGAAGCCAACGGGCGACCAACAGGCCCGACCACGCGACGCAAGCGAAGAGAACGACCGAACGGATCAACGGAAGTGCACGCATGGGAAGGCTCCGGCGGAAAACGACGTTCCAATCTATGCGGGACACGCGCGACGATTCAACGCGGCGAACGTTCGGGGCGCTCGGACCATGTCCCCGGACACGTGTCGAAGAAACTCGGGAAACTCTTCGCCACGCACTCGGCGCCCGCGATCACGAGGCCGGGACGGCGCAGACCGAGGAGCGCTCCGGCGAACGCGAGGCGGTGGTCGTTGCGGGTGTCGAGAACGATGCCCGTTCCGTCCCTCAGGTCGCGGTCGCCCTTGAACGGAGCTTGCACCACCATGCCGTCGTGATGGGCGACCACGCCGAATCCCGCCGTTTCCAAAAGTGCGGCGAGGTCCGTGATGCGATCCGATTCCTTGTGGCGCAGATGCGGCGCGTTTTCGATACGGATCGGTTCGGGTGCGACGTCGGCCAAAGCCGCGAGCACGGGAGCGAGATCGGGCGTGTTGCCGACGTCGAACGTCCCGCCCCGTTGCACGCGTCCCGAGGCGGTGACGCCTTCATCCGACATCCCGACGGTCATTCCGAGCGCACGCAGATGGCGCACGACGGCGACGTCCGGTTGCGCCGAGCGCGGGTCGAGCCCCGCGACCGTCACGGGCTCGTCGATGAACGCGGCCGACGCGAGAAGTGGCGCGGCCCCCGACCAGTCGCCACCGGCGTGGAACATGAGCGGTCCCGACGGAGCGGCGGGTGGCACTTCGATGTCGCGGCCTTCGACGCGGACGTCGATACCCGCGTGACGCAAGGTCGCGAGCGTCAGTTCGACGTAGCCGTCGGAAACTCCGCGGGCCGACGCGGGGACCCGGATCCCGCGATCGAACCACGCGCCGACGAGAAGCAATGCGGACAAGAATTGACTCGAAACCGATCCGCCCGCGTCCGTGCAACGACCGCCGACCGCGGGACCGCCGACCACGGCCGGAAGTCCGGGTCCGCCGGAAACGCGCGCGCCGAGAGCGCCGAGCGTGGCGAGCAACGGATACGTCGCGCGTTTGGACAGCGTCGGCCCGCCCGTCACGGTGACGTCGCGTCCGAGCGTCGCCGCGAGCGCGAGCAGAAAGCGCGCGGGGGCGGCACCGTCGGGAATGTGCAACGTCACCGGCGCGGTCGCCAACAGATCCACGGGCGAGTGCACGAAGACCGTACCGTCGGCCATTCCGATGGTCGCGCCGAGCGCGCGCAACGCGTGGATGAATCCCTGAACGTCGTCCGGGAGGAGTCCGTCGTGTCCGAGCATCCCGCCCGTACGCGCGAGGATGGTGAGGGCGCGGAGAGCCTCGCTCTTCGAGAGCGGGGCCCTGACCTGCCAACTCCCCGCGGGGCGTGGGACTCCGGCGACCACATCCATGGCGGAAGCCTACCGATCCGGGCACGAATCGTCGGAATCCCGGTCGACGCCGCGCTCCCTTGCTACGATCCGGCCATGGCTCAGAGGATCATGTTCAAGGGCGCGACCCTCGTGACGTTCGCGCCGCCTTCCGTCGAACACGCCGACATCATCGTCGCGGACGGACGCATCGTGCGAAAAGGTTGGCGCCTCCCGGTTCCCCCGGAGACCGAGGTCGTCGACGCCCGTGGTCGCATCATCGTTCCCGGACTCGTCGATGCGCACGTGCGCCCCGCGGAGACGTTCGGATCCACGCTCCCCGCCCGCCCGGCCGACGCCCCCGGCAGCGCCCCCGACATCGATCACGCACACTCCGACGAGACGCTCCTCTGCGCCCTCTTCGCGCATTGCGTCGATTCGCTCCGCTGCGGCGTGACGACGTCGGCCGCGTGGCACCACACGCCCTCCTGCATCCCGGGCTCCCTCTCCCGCCATCGCGACGTGTTCCTCTCCGTCGGCCTCCGAGGCACCGCCGCCTACGGCACCAACGACTTGGCCGGCCCCGAAGGCACGCAACGCGCGCTCGCGGAAACTCGCGAAGGCGCCGCCTGGGGAGGCGGGTTCCGATTCCGATATTTCGCGGGCATCGGCGCCCTCGACGCGGTCGGCGAATCGACCCTCTCCGCATTGGCGGAGACGGCGAAGCGCCACGAAACTCCCATCCATGCCCGCGTGCGCGGCGCATCGGAAGTCACCCGACTTCTCGGCGCCGGATTGCTGCGCCCCGGTTCCCTCGTGGCCTGCGACGGGCCGATCCCCGTCGAGACGGCGGCCGCTCTCGAAGCGGCGGGGTCCCACCTCGTCGCCCTCCCCGGCGCTTCGGGGGCGGGAGCCTTCGCCCATGCCCTACTCGGAACGGGTGCCGGGCGCCCCGACATCCTCGAAGCGGTCCGCACCGCGATGGTTCACGGTCACGGCGGCACCTCCGAACAAGCGCTCGAAGCGCTCGGACGCGCCCAAACGTGGGCGTCGTCGGTCTTCGGCGTGACGCTCGGTTCGTTCGTCCCCGGTGCCGCCGCGGATCTCGCGGTGCTCGACTACCGCGCCGCCACGCCGTTCAACGAAAAGACGCTCGCCAATCACGTGGTGCAGGGCATGGGCGCCCACCATGTTCAGCACGTCATGGTCGACGGAAAACTTCTCGTCCGCGACCGTCAGTTGACCCGACTCGACACCCGCAACCTGATGCGACAGGTCCAGCGGGCCGCGCTCGACCTTTGGGCGAAGTTGTCGTCGGCCCCCTACCCGGGGCTCGATCAGCAGTTCCGCGACGAGAATGCTCCGCCGCAGGAAATGGCCGAAAGTTTCAACGGTCTCTCTTGGCGCGACGAAGACTCGCTGCCGATCGAGCGCTTGGCACCCGCGTCTCCGGTGGGTCCGGCATGGACGATCCGCGGCGGCGACACCGCCGAACGCGAGCAGTCGCTCCCGCCCGCGACGCCGAGCCGCCTCTTGCCGATCCCGCCCGCCCCCTGAACCGGGGACGGGCGCCGGGCGGCGACGCGCCTAGAATGGGCGCATGCTTCCTCGCGCCCTCGTCCTCGTCGTTGTACTTCTCGGCGCCGCCGTCGCTCCTCTCGTTTCGCAGACGCCCCCGGCCGCGAAAGGACCTTCGCACCCGGCGTCGGGCGTCCGTTCCCAGTGGGCGGGCCTCGTGGCCAAAGGTCGCGCGAAGGATGTCGAGGCCGCCCTCAAGCGACGGGGCGGTGAAGTCGCGGACGTGCTGCTCTCGGGCCTGACGGATCCCGCCGCCGCCGCCGAGGCGGCGTCGCTCCTTCCGGCGTTGCCGGAAGTCGAACGCACGGGATGCTCGAAGCTTCTCGAACGCCTCGGAGGCGGCAACGACGCCGACCGAGCCGCGACCCTCGCCGCGCTGACCGCGGCGTTCAATCTCGAACGCCTCTGCGAAGCGCCGAAGCAAGGTCCGAAGAAGATCGCCGAGGATGCCGCGGCCCTCGCGGCGAAAGCGCGCGAAATCACCGACCCCTACGTGCGGGCACGCGCGGCCCTCGGTCGGGGTCTCGCCGTCGACGAAGGCGGCCCCGGCGCGACGGAACTGCGCGAAGCCCTCTCGGCGTTCCGCAACGGGGGCGATCGCTACCGCGTCGTCCTCGCCGCCTTCCTCCTCGCCGGTGCACTCCCCTACGAAGAGCGTGCGGAATCCGAAGCGCTGCGCGGCGAGGCCGCCACGCTCCTCACGACGCTCGGGGCCGCGGCGGACAAGGGACTGACCGGTGTCGCCGCCGCCCGCTGCGACCTGCGCATGGGGCTTTCGGCCCATACGGCGGGCGACGACGACGGCGCCCTCGTCGCCTTGACGCGCGCGCGCAAGGTGTTCGCCGCGCTCGGCGACGCCGAACGCGAAAGCCGCGCGCTCGTTCCGTTGGCGGAATCTCTCCTCGAGCGCGGCGCCGCCGACGCCGCTCTCGAAATGCTGAAACCCGCGGCGGGTCGCCTCGCGAAGGCTTCGCGAGCGGAAGACATCGTGCCCGTCGCTCGGCTCGTCGCGGACGCGCTCCGCCGCACCGGAAAGGGTGCCGCCGCGGTCGACATCCTGAAGCCGCTCGTCCCGCGCATGAAGCAAATTCAAGCGCCCCCAGTCGACGAAGCGTTGTTGCTGCTCGCCTACGGCACCGCCTTGGCGCAGGTAAATCAGACGGAGCTCGCCGCCGTGGTGCTCGATACCGCGGGCAAGTTGGCGGACGGCGCGGGACGTCCGGCGCTCGCACGGGCGGCGCGGATCGAACGCGCCCTGCAACTCACGTCGCTTTCCCGCAACGACGACGCGAAGAAAGCCTTCGACGAAGCGGCGAAGGTCGACCTCGGAAAGGAACTCGGCCGCATCGCGGCGGCGGGGGCGCGCCTTTCGTGGGCGGAATTCCTCGTCGACGCGAAAGACATGACCGCCGCTCTGCCGCTCCTCGGCGAATCGCTGAACACCGCCGACGAGTTGGCGTTGCCCGCCGACCGCCTGCCGGGGCGCGGCGCCCTCTACCCGTCGGGCGGGGCGCTGCCGCTCGCGACGCGCTTCACCCGCGCCCTCGCCACCTACGCGCCGAAGGGTGCTTGGAAAGATCTCGAGCCCATCTTCCTCGCGGTCGAGCGCCGCGTGTTCGACGCGTTGGCGGATCTCGCCTTCGAGGAAACCGCACCTCCCGAACTCGCGCTCCGTACGCGCCGCTCCGACGCGGGCATCAACCGTCTGCGTCGCGCCGTCGCCGGACTGATCCCGCTCCCGACCGAAGAAGAAGTCGCCGAAATCCTCCGTGAACGTGCCGCGCTCAAGGAAGAAGCGTGGAAGATCGCCCCCGGATTCGCGCTGCGCCGCCTTCCTCGCACCACGCCCGTGATCAAGGCGAAAGACGCGGTGTGCGGCCCCTCCGGGGCCGTATTCGCGGCGGTCGCGTCGGCGGACGGCGCCTTCGTGATGGCGTTCTCCCGCGACGGCTGGTCCTACACGCCGATCGAAAAAGCGAACAATCCCGTCGACGTCGCGAAGAAATTCGCGAAGGTCGCGCGCGACCCGAAGTCCACTCCCGATCAAGTGCTCGACGCGTCCTCGCTCTTCACGCGCACGTTCATGGATCCGGTCGCGAAGATCTGGGAGAACAAGAAGTGGCTCGCGGTCTACCTCGATCCCGTGATGAACGAGGTGCCCTTCGCGGCCGCGTTGCCCGGCGATGCGAAGTCCGCACCGTTCGCGAAGATGGACTGGCTGTGCAAGCGCATCGCCGTCGGTCGTCTCGCGACGGCCAACCTCGCACCCTACAAAGGCATCGCGGTGGGTCGCCCGATGTGGCTCACGGACCCTCGTGGCGTGGCGGTCGGAGGCGGCGACCCGAAGATCCTCCTGCCGTTCGCGAAGGCGTTCGACGAGGCTCTCTCCGCCGAAAAGACGGCGTCGGAACGCGGGAAGATCCTCGACGTCGCGGCATGGACGGACGGCCTCGGGACCGGGAGCGCGGGATTCGGACGCGGCGGGGCCCTCGTGTTCGGCGCCGACGTGCCTCCTCAGGCGCTCGACCTGCCGCGGGGGGCCGCCCCGGACGTCGTCGCGTTGACGGCCCCCGCCGATGAAAAGACGATCCTCGGACTCATGGCCCGCGGCGCCAAGGGCGTCATCGCCCGCGTGGAGGATTCCGACACCAAGGTCCTCGATGCGATGACGGCGCGTGCGCTTTTCGCGATGACCCGCCAAGGACGCAACCCCGTGGAAGCCGTGGCGGAGGCGCAACGCGCGTTGCTGTCGGGCGAACTGAAGATCGACGGAGCGCCTGCACCGGATTCGGCGAAGCACCCGGCGGTGTGGTCGTCGCTCCGCGCGCTCGTCACCGAGCCGTAGCGAGAGTGGGCGTCCGGCCCCCACGGGAGCCGGACGCGGCCGTTCTCAGGCCCCGGCTTCGAATTCGGCGGGGCGCTCGGCGGC
>CAIWVZ010000073.1 GCA_903916245.1 uncultured Planctomycetota bacterium
GGGTGCCGTCGAGTTCGACGACCGTGA
Source organism: uncultured Planctomycetota bacterium (assembly GCA_903916245.1). Lineage (GTDB taxonomy): Bacteria > Planctomycetota > CAIWVZ01 > CAIWVZ01. Next base: position 28 of record CAIWVZ010000073.1, read on the forward strand.
CCGCCGACTCGCCTATCTCGATCCCGGTTGCTCTCGCCATCTTTATCCCTTGAAGGCGCCGGGAGATGCGTTCCCGACGACGTGTGCGATGCTAGCAGGGCGGTGCCGCCCGTGTCGGATTATCGGCGCTCCGCCTCTGCCGGGACGAAGTGGGGGTCGATGGTGGCGAGGCGCGTGCGGGCGGCCTCCGGGAGAGCATTCCAAAGTTCGCGAATCTCGGCGCGCTCGAGTTCGGAACGGGCGTCGGCCCGCCGGCGTTCGACGTCGGCGAGGAGGGCGTCGTGGCGACGACGGATATCGACGAGACGTTCGACTTCCCGAGCCGAGAGGCCGAGCCGATCCTTCAGGAGGCTGCGGAACGTGGCCTCGTCGCGTTGCACCACCGACGGTGCGGCCTCCACCGGTCCTCCGTCGTCGCCGAGGCCGTAGCCCACCACGCCGCCGAGGGTGAGAACAAGGAGGAAGGCGGCCGCCGTGCGCAACAGAGGGACGATGCGGAACGGCGCCCGATCGCGGATGCCCGGGGTCGTCGCACCGGCGGCGATCCTCGCGGCCAGATCGGGGGGCGTCTCGCGATCGACGAGCGACCCCGCGACATCGCCGAGTCGGGCGAGCCAACGCTTCTCTCCGGCGCATGCCGCGCAGCCCGCGACGTGATCGTCGAGCCGTCGGCGATCCGAAGCCGGGAGACGGCCGTCGTGTTCGAGTCCGAGAAGGTGGAGGGCGTTGTCGCAGTTCATGGCGGTCTCAGGGGCGGAGGCCGCGCTTTTCGAGCACGGCTTTGAGGCGCGAGCGCGCCCGGAAGATGCGGGATTCGACGGTGCCGATCGGCACGTCCGTGATTTCGGAGATTTCTTCGTAGCTCAGGCCCTCGATCTCGCGGAGGACGATCGACGACCGGAACGGTTCGGGGAGTTCCGCAATCGCGTCGCGCACCGCTTTCGCGAACTCGGCCTTCGCCATCCCCGAGAGCGGCGAGACGGTGTCGTCCGCGACCGGGAGGCGTTCGAATTCCTCGATGTCGGTGTGGCGTCGGTTGCTGCGCAATTCGACCCAGTCGCTCGCGCAGTTGATCGTGACGCGATAGAGCCAGGCGGTGAAGGAGGCGCCTTCGCGGAACGTGTCCAGCTTGCGCCATACTTTCCACCATGTTTCCTGGGCGATGTCCTCGGCGTCGCTGCGACGACGGGTGTAGGCGCGTGCGACGCCGACGACCCGTGCGAGGTGTTTTTCGACGAGGACCCGGAACGCGTCTTCATCGCCGCGACGCGCCTTCGCGACGAGGACGCGGTCTTCGTCGGCGGAGGGGTTCGGGGTTGTGGGCGTCGAAGCCGTCATGAGTTTCCGGAACATGGGACTGGCCTGTTACGGATGTCTTTCGGGCCTTCTTCCCGTGCGGACTGAAGGAGGCCCGGAAAACGCGTGACGCCCGGTCGCGGGCGACCGAGCGTCGGGGGCGGGGAAACACGGGCGACGGCGCCTCTTCAGAGCAAATGCCCCATCTTTTCCCGCTTGACCTGAAGGTAGCCCGCGTTCGCGGGGTTTTCGGGGGCGAC
>CAIWVZ010000074.1 GCA_903916245.1 uncultured Planctomycetota bacterium
CCGCGCGTTGCGCGCGGTGACGGGGCGCGACGACCTGCCTTCCGAGGCGGACCTCCGCGAAGCGCTTCGGACGCGCGCGCGCGGACGACGCGAATGACGCTTTCCTTCGAAAGCGCGGCGAAGTCCGCGGCGGTGTGCACTTGGTGCGCGAACTGCCGATCGGGGTGCCCGTCGTTCGAAGCCACGCGCGACGAAGCCGCATCGGGACGCGGGCGCATCGGCATGGTGCTCGCGTTGGCGTCCGGATCGCTCGCGCCGTCTCCGAGAATGGCCGCCGCGTTCGCATCATGCACACGCTGCGGTTGGTGCGACACCGTGTGTCCCGTCAAAATTCCGGTGCGCGCCGCGATCGATGCCGCGCGTACTCGTGTGACCCCACCGACGGAGCTCGGTCGGGTCGCTCGCCTGATGCTCGCCCTTTTGCGGGACCCGGTGGCCGCCCGCCGCGCGCGCCGTTTGATCCGAAGGTTTCAGGAAGCCCGGGCCGTGCGTGACCGCTGTTCCTTTCCGCCGGTGGCTCCCGTCGAACCGCGCCTCGCTCTCCCGACTCCGGACGCGGCCGACGTCGTCCTGTCGATCGGTTGTCGCATCGAAGCGTTCGTTCCGGAAGCGGCCGCGGACGCCGCGGTGGTGCTCGCCGCCTGCGGATTGAAGGTCGGGGCGGCGTCGCAGCCCGTGTGTTCGGGGTTCCTTCAGGAAGCGTGGGGAGCCCACGACGAGGCCGCCGCCTGTGCGGCGGCGACGCGAACCTCCGCGGCCGGGCGACCGCTCGCGACGTTGTGCGGCGGTTGCCGCAACACCGCACGCGATTCGGAGATTCCCGTTGCGGCCGATGACGTCGGCGCGTGGGTGGTACGTGCGGGATGGCACGGGCCCTTCCGGCCGGAGGCGCTCGTGGGGCCCGTTTTCGTTCACGAACCGTGTGCGTTTCGTCACGGTCGCGAGGGAACGTCGGTGCTCGACCTCCTTCGGCGTGCCGGTGTCGATGCCGTACGTTTCGCTCCGGTCGCGTGTTGCGGCGGCGCCGCACCCGCGTGCGTCGACGCGCCGGAAGAGTCCGAAAAGATGGGAGAGATCGTGCGCGCCGCCTTGGAGGCCGCACCACCGAAGACTCTCGTGACGTCGGATCCCGGGTGCCTGCTACAGTTTCGCCGCATGACGGGCGATCTCGGTATCGAAGTGATTCACGCCGCGACCGCGTTGCGCCGCGTGCTCTTCGTGTGAACTCCGTGTCTCTCTATTTCGACAACGCCGCGACGTCCCATCCGAAACCTCCGGAAGTTCTCGACGCCGTGGTCCATTACCACCGCGAACTTCCCGCGAGTGCGGGACGCGGCGGCTACAGGGAAGCGGTCGAGGCGGGGCGCATGCTCGGCGAGTTGCGGGCGTCCCTCGCGCGGTTCGTCGGCGCCTCGTCGCCCGAACGGGTGATCTTCACCCTCAACGGAACCGACGCGCTGAATCTCGCGATCAAGGGATTCGTTCGCGCGGGGGATCACGTCGTCACCACCGCCTACGACCACAATTCGGTGTTGCGTCCGTTGCATCGGCTCGAAGGCGACGGCGTCGTGACGACGACCTGCGTTCCGCCGCGCGACGACGGCATGATTCACGCGGACGACGTCGTCGCCGCCTTTCGCGCGGACACGCGTCTCGTCGTCATGTCGCAC
>CAIWVZ010000075.1 GCA_903916245.1 uncultured Planctomycetota bacterium
ACAACTACCTCGGCCTCACCCACGACCCGCGCGTCGTCGAAGCCGCGGTGAAGGTCACGGAAGAGTTCGGCACGTCCTGCACCGGCTCGCGGTTCCTCAACGGCACGTTGGAACTGCATGAAGAGTTGGAACGACGCCTTGCGAAATTCCTGAACAAGGAAGCGGCGTTGGTCTTCTCCACGGGATTCCAGGCGAACCTCGGCGCCATCTCGGCGATCGTCGGCAAGGGCGACGTCATCTTCTGCGACCGCGAGAACCACGCATCGATCATCGACGGCTGCCGCCTCTCCTTCGGCGACATCCGCAAGTTCCGCCACGACGACATGGCCGATCTCGAACGTCTGCTCGAGCAGACGCCGAAGAGCTCGGGCAAACTCATCATCGTCGACGGCGTGTTCTCGATGACGGGCGCGATCACGAATCTGCCCGGCATCGTGAAGTTGGCGAAGGCTTACGGTGCGCGCATCCTGCTCGACGACGCCCACGGCGTCGGCCCGCTCGGCGCGACGGGGCGCGGCACCCTCGAACACTTCGGTCTGCTCGAAAACGGGGCGAACGAAGTCGACATGGTCAGCGGCACGTTCTCGAAGTCGTTGGCGTCGCTCGGCGGATTCATCGCCGGCCGCGAAGACGTCATCCACTACATCAAGCACGTCGCCCGCCCGCTCATCTTCTCGGCGTCGTGCACGCCGGCCTCCACGGTCGCGGCGCTCACCTCGTTGGAAATCCTCGAGAAAGAGCCGTGGCGCGTCGACCGCCTCCGCAACATTTCGAAGCGCGTTCGCACCTCTTTGAACGGACTCGGATACGACACGATGGGTTCCGAAACGCCCATCATCCCCGTGCTCATCGGCGAAGACATCGAAACCTTCCTCTTCTGGAAGTCGCTCGATGAACGCGGCGTCTTCGCGAATCCGGTCGTGCCGCCGGCCACGCCTCCGGGCAAGGGCCTCATCCGCACCTCGTACATGGCGACGCACGAAGATCGCGACATCGATCAAGTGATCAACGTCTTCACCGAACTTGCGGACTTCGAGACGCGGACCGGTGCCCTCAACGCCCACGCCTGAAGCGGTCGACGTGCGGCCCATCTCGGGGCGCGCGGACCTCGAAGCCTTTCTCGCGCTTCCCGAACGTCTCTTCCGCGATCACGCCGACTTCGTCACGCCGTTGCGTGTGGACGTGAAGGATCGGCTCTCGAAGAGACACCCGTACTTCGAACACGCGGAAGCCGAAACGTGGCTCGCACGACGCGACGGCCGCGTCGTGGGACGCATCGGGGCCACGGTCAACCGACTCCACAACGAAACGCACGACGAACGGACCGGATTCTTCGGCTTCTTCGAATGCGAAGACGATCCGATCGTGGCGGCTCGTTTGTTCGACACCGCCGCCGCTTGGCTGCGTGAACGCGGCATGGATCGCATGCGCGGACCCGCGAGTTGGTCGTCGAACGACGAATTCGGCCTCTTCATCGGCGGCGACCCCGGGCCACCCACGTTCCTCATGCCGTGGAATCCGCCTTGGTACGTCTCCCTCGTCGAGGGCGCCGGTTTCGTCAAGGCGATGGATCTTCTCGCTTGGCACATGTGGGCGGATCGCGCGGACCTTCCGCGTTGGGAACGCCTCGCCGGAAAAATCGCGGAACGCGAAGGGCTCGTGCTGCGCCCGATCGACATGCGCCGATTCAAGTCGGACGTCGAACACATCCGCGACCTGTATGCCGACGCGTGGTCGCGCAACTGGGGATTCGTCCCCATGACGCGTGCCGAATTCGACTTGATGGCGACGCAAATGAAGATGGTGCTGATCCCGTCGTGGTGCATTTTCGTCGAAAAGGAAGGTCGGCCCATCGGCTTCGCCCTCGCGTTGCCGGACATGAATCAAGTGATCCGCGGCCTCGGCGGGCGACTCCTCCCCTTCGGTTGGCTCAAGTTGTTGCTCGGAAAGTCGCGCTGCACGTCGTCGCGCGTGATCACGATGGGCGTGCGGAAAGAATTCCAAGGCCGCGGGATCGATTCGATCCTGTACCACGGCATCACCAAGGCGATCACGACGGCCGGCGTCGGCCACGGTGAGTTGGGTTGGGTGCTCGAAACCAACGCCGCGATGAACAACGCGCTCGAACGCGCCGGCGGACGCGTCAGCCGCACCTATCGGGTTTACGAACGACCGCTCTGAATCCGCGTCGGATCACGGAAGAGACGGTCGTGGATGCGCTCGAGCGGCCCCACGGCCACCCAAGCGAGCGCGATGCCGACGAAGACGTCGACGACATAGTGGTAGCGGAGATAGACCGTCGACAGAGCCACCATGATCGCGAGCGGCCACGCCCACATGCCGTGGCGGCGGGACGCCCGTCCGATCAGGACCGCGCAAATGAAGGCGACGGCCGTATGCCCCGACGGGAAACAGTCACGCTTGGTGGGCTCGGCATGAAACATCGCGAGACGCATCTCTTCGGCGAGCCAGAGCCCGGGCAAGGGATCGGTGAACGTGTAGAGGGGCAAAACCGGGATGTCGACCGGGGCGATGGGGCCGAGGTTCGAGTGGATGTTGGGCCCGCTCGCGGGCACCAGGGCGTAGCCGAGGTAGGACAAATAGATCCCCCCGACGAGCGACCACGCGGCCCTCGACGTCCCGCGCACATCGGCGCTCGCCACGACGACGAGGATGGTCGCCACGGGGAGAAACAGATACGCGGTGTAGCTCCACTGCATGACTTCGGTGAGCCAAGGCGTCGAAATCTTCTCGAGCGCCTCCAACGGATTGACGCCGAAGAAGATGCGGCGATCGAGGTCGAACAGGAACTTCGCATGCTCGACGTCGCGATACTCCGCGAGGACGAATCCGACCTGCGTGAAAACGACCGGAACCGTGACGCAGCCGAGCACCAACCGCGAGACCGCCGCACGACGTGCGGATTGATGCATCAGGAAGCGGGAAACGGCCACAACCGAAATCACCGCCGCCGCGTTGAACGCGAGCCAGCCCGACGCGCCGCGGATGTCCCCGATTCCGCCGAGGCAGACGAGGAGCAGAACGCTCAACATGCCGAGGTGGAGCAGGTCGACGGGCCACAACTTCGAGCCGCGGAGCATGCAAAAGTGTGCCAACGACGCGGGATTGGAGAAGGGACGGCCCGATTTTTCCGCGATTCGGTTCTCGGAAACCCGCCGGGTACGGCAAGATGCGCGTCGGCAAACGTCGTCCGGGACTACACTTCCCGACACGGAAGCGTCGGCGTCCCCCCCGCGCTTCGATCCCCGCCACGGAAACCCTGATGAAGCGTATCGCCCACCTCGCGGCCTTGGGCCTATTGTCGGCAACGGCATGGGCGCAGGGAGTCACTCCTCCCTACGTCAACAACTTCGATTCGGCGACATGGCAAGGCCCGGAATGGACCTTGAGCACGACGGTCGCGGCGGCCGCGTCGCGCTGTCCACCACGGCACCGACGTCGCCTCAAGG
>CAIWVZ010000076.1 GCA_903916245.1 uncultured Planctomycetota bacterium
CTACGGCGACAAGAAGCCGATCGAGAACGGCACCTCCAAGGAGGCGAACGCCAAGAACCGCCGCATCGACATCGTGCTCGACGGCTGATCCGGAGATTTCCGGAATTCGGGCCTTTCGGGGGCCGAAACGCGCGGGGAGGTCGGGAAAACCGGCCTCCCCGAACGCTTTTTCAAGGGGGGCGCGGCGGATGGCCGAAAGGTTCCCGTGGAGGTGTCGCTTCCGGAGGGGCATGGGGCTTCGAAGGGGGAGACCATCCGCATCCCCATGCATTCATTCGAAGAGCTTCTCGAGCAGTTGGTCCACCGCGGTGGATCCGACCTCCACATCTCGGCGGGCGCTCCTCCGAAGGTTCGTGTCGACGGCGATCTCACCGATTGCCCCGGCGAACCACTCTCGCCCGCGGATACGAAGCGCCTCGTCTATTCGATCCTGACGGACGAACAGGTCGCGACGTTCGAACGCGATCTCGAGCTCGATTTTTCTTTCGGCGTCGAAGGGCTCGGTCGTTTCCGTACCAACGTCTTCCAGCAGCGCGGGGCGGTGGGAGCGGTGCTTCGTCTCATCCCGACGCGCATCGTCACGTTCGACGACCTCGGTCTGCCGAAAGAAACCTGCGAGAAGATCTGCGACCTCCCGAAGGGGCTGGTCCTCGTGACGGGCGCCACGGGCTCGGGGAAGTCGACGACGCTCGCGTCGATGATCGACTGCATCAACCGCAAACGCCCCGAACACATCGTCACGATCGAAGATCCGATCGAGTTCATCCACAAGAACAAGCGCGCGCTCTTCAATCAACGCGAGGTCGGATCCGACACGCGCGACTTCAAGAAGGCGCTGCGCGCCGTGCTGCGTCAAGACCCCGACGTCGTCATGATCGGCGAGTTGCGCGATCTCGAAACCGTCGAAGCCGCTTTGACGTTGGCCGAGACCGGGCACCTCACGTTCGCCACCCTGCACACCTCCGATGCGGTGCAGACGATCAACCGCGTCATCGACATATTCCCGGCGCACCAACAGCAACAGATCCGTACCCAGCTGAGCTTCGCCCTCGAAGCGGTGTTTTGCCAACAACTGGTTCCGCAGGCGTCCGGTAAAGGCCGCGCGATGGCGTGCGAGATCATGCTCGCGAACTCCGCCGTTCGCGCCCTCATTCGCGACAGCAAGGCGCATCAGTGCTACTCGCAGATCCAACTCGGCGGTAAGGACGGCATGCGCACCATGAACCAGTCTTTGTGGGAGTTGGTCGAACGCCGTCGCATCACGATGGAAGTCGCGCTCGAACGTTCTTCCGACAAGGATGAACTGATGCGTCTGTCGGCGCGCCGCGGGACGTCCCCCACCGGTGGATTCGCGGGGGTGCGCGGATGAGCGCCACCGCCTTCGACCGCAAGGTTCGCGGATTGATGGAGCGTACCGGGCGCCTCAAGCCCGAACAGCTCGATCAGGCGACGGAGCTGTCCGGCCGCGACCGAGTGCCGTTGGCCGTCACGTTGACCGAAAAGGGCATGGTGACGGAGAAGGAGATGGCCGGGTTCATCGCCCGCGAAGCCAACCTCGCACCCGTGGACCTCGACCAAATCGACGTCGACGAATCGGCGGTGAAACTCGTCGACCGCGCCGACGCCGAGGCCCACGGGATTCTTCCGCTTTCGAAGATCGGGCAGTTCCTCACCGTCGCATTCTCGGATCCGTTTTCACTTCCCGTTCTCGATCATCTGAAGACGCATACGGGATGCGACCTCCGACCGGTCGTCGCCGCGCCCGCGGCGATCCGTCGCGCGGTGTCCGCCATCTATCGTCGCGACGAACAGAAGATGGAAGAACTCCTCGGCGCCAAGGAAGGCGACATCGAGGTCACCGATGCGTCGTCCGAATCCTCGATCGACCTCGGGGACGGACTCGGAGACGGTGAAGAAGAATCGAAGATCGTCAAGGCGGTCAATACGATTCTGTTCCAAGCCGCGACGGATCGGGTTTCCGATATCCACATCGAACCGTTCGAACGACTGACGAAGGTCCGCTTCCGCAAGGACGGTGTCCTCGCTCAGGTTCACGAACTCGGCAAAGCCACCCACAACGCGATCATCTCGCGCCTCAAGATCATGGCGCAGCTCGATATCGCGGAGAAGCGCCGGCCGCAGGACGGGAAGTTCCAAATCCGCGTCAACGGTCGCCAGATCGACCTTCGCCTCTCGATCCTGCCGATGGTGCACGGAGAGAAGGCCGTGTTGCGTCTCCTCGACTCGTCGAATCTCGTGCTGAGCCTCGACGATCTCGGCTTCGAGACGCAGTGCCTCGAACAACTTCGTCGGGCGATCAACGCTCCCTACGGAATGATCCTCGTGACGGGTCCCACCGGATCCGGAAAGTCGACGACGCTTTACTCCATCGTCAGCGAACTCCGCTCCGACGGGGACAACTTCGTGACGGTCGAAGATCCCGTCGAATATCAGCTCGACGGCGTGAATCAGGTACCGGTGAACGTGAAGCGCGGTCTGACCTTCGCCGCCGCGTTGAGGTCGATCCTGCGTCAGGACCCCGACGTGATCATGATCGGCGAAATCCGCGACACGGAGACGCTCGACATCGCGATCAAGGCCGCGCTGACGGGCCACCTCGTCCTCTCCACCCTTCACACGAACGATGCGCCGTCCACGATCACGCGCATGATCCAGATGGGCATCGACCCGTTCCTCGTCGCTTCGTCGACGGTTTTGGTCGCCGCCCAACGTCTCGCCCGCAAACTCTGCGTGCACTGCAAGAAGCAGATCGACGTTCCGAAGTCCCGCCTCATCGAAATCGGGATGTCGGAAGCGGAGGCGGCGGAGGCGAAGATCTTCGGCCCGGTCGGATGTACCAAGTGCAACCAGGGCTACAGGGGGCGGTTCGCCGTTCTCGAGGTGCTCGAGGTTTCGGACAAGGTGAAGGAGATCATCGTTCGCGGCGGGAACGAACTCGACGTGCGCCGGGCCGGTCTCGACACCGGAATGGTCTCGCTCCGCCGAGCGGGTTTGGCGAACGTTCGCCGCGGCATCACGAGCATCGAAGAAGTGCTGCGCATCTCCACGTCGGACGAAGCGCGACCGGCGAACCCCTACAAGGGGACAATCGCCCGCAATGAAACGCCGGGGTCCGTCGGCGACGACGACTGATCCGAGAAGAGGGAACCATGACGACTTTCCGTTACAACGCCCGCGACGAAAAGGGACGCAACGTGTCCGGCACCGTCGAGGCGCCGAATCCTCAGGAGGCCGCCACGATCCTGCGTCGGCGAAGCATCGTCGCGACCGACCTGCGCGCCGAGACGTCCGCGAAGCCGACGAAGGCCGCGCGCCCCGGCTGCCGCAAGGGAGAACTCGAACTGTTCACCCGGCAGATGGCGACGATGATCGGTGCGGGCATTCCGCTTCTCGAGTCCCTCGAAGTGATGGAAGAGCAGGCGGAATCTCCCGGCTTCAAGACGGTCGTCCACGCGATGATCGAAGACATCCGCGGCGGCACCGACCTTTCGGCCGCCATGGGGCGATTCCCGAAAGTGTTCTCGACCATCTACGTGTCGATGGTCCGCGCCGGCGAGGCGTCGGGACAGCTGACCGAGATCCTCACGCGCCTCGCCGAATACCTCGAGGCTTCGCAAAAGCTCAAGCGCGACATCAAGTCGGCGATGACCTATCCGGTCATCTCGCTGTGCCTCGTATTCGCCATCACCGGGTTCCTGATGATCGGAATCGTGCCGAAGTTCAAAGAGATCTTCGACGGTCTCGGAGTGCCGCTTCCGGGTATCACGCAGGCCCTGATGGGCATGTCGATTTTCCTCCGCGACAACGTCGTTCTGGCGCTCGCCGCGGTCGCCGCCCTCGTCGCGGGATTCATGTTCTGGAAGCGGACCCCGCGCGGTACCCGCGTGATGGATCGCTTCATCCTGACGGTACCCGTGTTCGGACCGTTGTTCCGAAAGGTCGCGTTGTCGCGTTTCGCTCGCACGTTCTCGACGCTCATCCGCTCGGGCGTGCCGATCGTCGCGGCGCTCGAAATCGTGGGTGAGACCTCCGGAAATACGGTCATCCTCGAAGCCGTCACCCGTGCGGCGGAGTCGGTGAAGACGGGCGAATCGCTTGCGGCGCCTCTCGCCAAGGAGCCGATCTTCCCGCCGATGGTAACCCGCATGATCAGCATCGGCGAGCGCACGGGCGCTCTCGAGCAACTACTCGGGAAGGTGAGCGAGTTCTACGACCAACAGGTGGAGGCCGAGGTCAAGGCGCTGACGTCGCTCATCGAACCGATCCTCATCGTCGTGATGGGTGTCGTCGTCGGCGGCATCGTGCTCGCCGTTTTCCTCCCGATCTTCAAGTTGCAGGAAGCCCTCGGGGCCGGAGGCTGAGATGAAAACACCGAACGAAGAACGACTCTCCTGGAAGCGCGTCTTCCTGTCGTCGGCTCTCGGCGCGGCGGCGCTCGGGATGGTGCTCGTCGCGGCGATGCCCGACGACGACACGCTTTCGGAAGCACGGGTGCAAAAGGTGCTGCGTCTCTACGGAGAGGGGAATCTTCTCGAGGCGCGGTACGCGAGCGAGGACGCTCTCGAAGCGTCGCCCGCCGATCCCAGGGTGTGGATGGCGCGCGGTCTCCTCGCGGAACACGACCGCGATCTCAAGACCGCCCGCGAGGCCTACACCCGCGCCTGCGCGCTCATGGGCGCCGACTCTTCGGGCCGCTTCGAAGTCGCGGTGACTCTTTGCGACATCACGCGTCGTGAAGGGGATCCGTCGCGCGCGCTCCGCGAATTGGACGGCCTGCTCAAAGGCGCGTCGCAAGCGAGAATTCCAGGACGTTGGCGTCACGCGAAGGCGTTGACGCTGGTGGAACTCGGCAGGTTCGAAGAGGCCTTGAGTGAGGTTCGACATCTTGCCGAAGAAGAAGGAGGCCGCGAGGTAGCTCGCGGGCTTGAGGCGCAGATCCGCAAGGAATCCGCGAAGGCGACCGAGCGCAACGGCAACAAATCCGTCGTGGGTCCCGATGCGGGCGCTGCCCCCAAGTGAGTTCGTCACAACGGTCGACGTAGAGATATCTCAGGAGAACAACGTGAAGAAGATGAACCAGAAGGGCTTTACGCTCATCGAGTTGATGATCGTGATCGCCATCATCGCGATCATCGCGGCCATCGCGATCCCGAACCTGTTGGCCGCTCGCCTCAACGCGAACGAATCCAACGCCATCGCGACGCTCCGCAACTTGGTGACGTCGCAGGCCCAGTTCCAGTCGGCGGCCAACATGGACGACGATCAGGACGGCACGGGCGAGTACGGCTCGTTCGGTGAATTGTCGGGTCAGGTCGCGATGAACACCCGCGCCGCCGGCGCCGGTACCGCGACCCCGCTCAATCCGCCGATCCTCCCGGCTTCGTTCCAGACGGTCGACGCCAACGGCAACTGCACCAAGTCCGGCTACTTCTTCCGCATCTACCTCCCGGACAACGCGGCGGGTGGCGTGCAGGACGCGGCGGCGGGTGGTCCCGGCGCCGGTGTCGACGCGAACAACGCGGAAGTCCTCTGGTGCGCGTACGCGTGGCCGGTCGACTTCGGCACGACGGGTAACCGCTCGTTCTTCGTGAACCAGCGCGGCGAAATCCTCCAGACCCGTATGGCGGTCCTTCAGTACACGGGCTCCGCCACGATGCCGACGCAGAACGCGGCCTTCACCGGCGGCGGCCTCATGTCGGATCCGCCGGCCATCTCGACGGCCGGTCTCGACGGCAACACCTGGACGCCGCTCGGCTGATCCCGACGGTCCGTCTTCGACGGATCGACACCGGAGGCCCGTTCCCCGATGGGGGGCGGGCCTTTCGGCATTTTCTAGGGCAGGGTTACCGGGAGTCGGAACAGGTCGATCGCGTTGCGCGCGGTCGACGCGGCGATGTCTCGGGGAGTGCGCCCGAGCGTGCGCGCGATCGCGTCGATCGTGACCGAGAGATACGACGGCTCGTTCCGTTTGCCGCGAAAACCCTCCGGCGGAAGGAACGGGCAGTCGGTTTCGACGAGCAGGCGGTCGTCCGGGACGCGGGCCAACGAGGCGCGAAGGACGTCGTTTTTCTTGTAGGACACGGGACCTGCGTAGGAAACATGGAGCCCCAACGCGACCGCGCGGGAGGCGTCCTCCGGAGTCCCCGAGAAGCAATGCATCACGCCGCGCACCGGGCGCCGAAGGTCTTCGAGAATCGCGTAGGTGTCGTCGTGGGCGTCACGGCAATGGATGACCACCGGGAGTTCGAGGCGGTGCGCCCAATCGAGTTGTCGGCGGAAGGCGGCCATTTGGACGTCGCGGGCGTCACCGCTGCGGAACCAATCGAGCCCCGTTTCGCCGATTCCGACGCAGCGGGGGTGGTGGGCGAAGGCTTCGACGGTGGCCCAGTCCTCTTCGCTCGTCGTGGCGGCGTCGTTCGGGTGGATGCCCGCCGTCGGGAAGATGTCGGGCTCGGCCTCGGCGAGCTTGAAGCAGAGAGACGTCGTCACGGGGTCGGTGCCGACGTTGACGAATCCGACCACCCCCGCATCCCGGGCCCTCCGCAGGGTTTCTTTGAGGTCCGCGGAGAAGTGCTCGAAATAGAGATGGGAATGGGAGTCGACGATGGGCATGCCGAGGGAAGCCTAACGCGACGGTCGGAGTAGCATGGGAACCATGGAGGAAAGCCGCACACCGCCTCGCGCCGCGCTTTGGGCCGTCGCGTCCGTCGCGGTGCTCTTTCACGCGTGGTGCCTCGCGTTGCCGTTCCAAGCGGACGACTACATTCTGCTTCGGCAGTCGCCGTCCGCGATCGGGCTCGCGGCGCCGCCTCCGCCGCTCCCGGGAGTCTCCGGGGATCTCCTCGACAACACCTATCTCTTCCGTCCGGTCACGTGGTTCCTTTGGTGGTTGTTGACCCTTCTCGGAGGAGGAATCGCCTCGGCGCCGCTCTTCCACGCGGCGTCGATTCTGATCAAGGCGTTCTCCGCCACGCTCGTGCTTCGCGTTCTTTCCCGCGCGGGCGCGGGGACGACGGCGGCTTTCGCGGGGGCCGTGCTCTTCGCCGCGTCACCCGGTTCGTCGCAGGCGACGACGTGGATCTCGGCGCAGGGTGACCAGTTGGCGGTCGTGTTCATGGCATGGGCGGTGTTGATCGCTCAGGACGTCGCACGACGAGGACCCACGTTCGCGGATGCGTTGCGCTTCGCGACGGCGATCGCCCTCGCGACGGCGTCGAAGGACGTGGCGCTCGCGACGCTTCCCGCCGTGGCGCTCGCGTGGTTCGCCTCCGCACCGACACCGCGGCGCATTCCTTGGAAGATGGTCGTCGCAGGCGCCGCGGGCGTCGTTCTCGTGCTCGCCGCACGTTGGATCTACCTCGGAACGTTGAGCCCTCGCTATTTGTCCCCCGTGGAACTTGGTCTCTTCGACGTCGTGAAGATTCCGAGGCTCTTCGGTCACTGGATCTGCTACTGGAATTCGAGCCCCGCC
>CAIWVZ010000077.1 GCA_903916245.1 uncultured Planctomycetota bacterium
AAGGCGGTCGACCGGGCGCTGATTCCCATCACACACGGGCATCGCAACCCGCTCATCCTCGCGACCTTCCACCACTACTCCGGCACGTTCCACGACGTGTCGAAGAATCCGTCTCTCATGGAAGAGTCGATCGACGGAGATCCGACCAAAATGACGCGCGACGTGCTGCGCGAACGCGCGCTGGCGATCCTTTCGCCTCATCGCCAAGCGGCGCTGTCGCATCTCGCGGAGCAGTACAAGGTCGCCGTGGAACGCCGCCGCGGCACGAACTACATCCCGAGCATCGCCAAGTCGGCTCTTTCCGGGCGTGTCGCGACGCTCCTCGTCGAAGACGGACGTCGCATCGTCGGACAGATCGACCGCACCACCGGAGAAGTTCCGGTCATGTCCGGGCGGCCTCAGGCGGAAGGCCAAGACCTGATCGACGAAGTCGCGGAGCTCGTGCTCGGCACCTCGGGATCGGTCTACGTGCTTCCGAAGGAACTGATGCCGACGGACTCGGGAGTCGCCGCCATCCTTCGCTACTGATGGACTACGACGCCGCGACGCCGACGATCTTGTCGAGCGTCGCGCGCGAGATCGCGTGATATCCGGGGCGCGCCCGTGCGTAGATGCGGCGCGCCTCCTTCTTTCCGTCGATGCCGCGCGCGTTGAGGAGCGCGCCGTAGATCGGCTTCAGATACTTGCGGCGCCCGACGGTGACGAGGAAGGTCTCCGCGACCGGGACGACGTCGTTCAGGCCGTGACGAAGCGCGGTCTCGATCCACCGGGCGAGCACCTCGGCGTTGCCGCGACCCGAAAGGCCGCATGCCGCGTCGAGGGCTCGGAGGTCGTCGACGTTCCGCGGTTCGATCACGTCGAGGAATCGCAGCCACTCGTCGGTGGACCACGGGTCCGACGGAACGACACCGCTCTTGTTGAATGCCGCGGCCGCGCGCTCGACGGACGCGAAGACGTCGGACGCAGCGGGCGGTGCGTCGTTCGGAATCCCCGCGCCGTCGATCCAGCGGTTTATGTCGAGCCGCATGAGTTTGTCGGGATCCGATCCGCAGAGATTGTCGTACACGCAACCGATGAATTCGTCGGTACTGACCGGACCAAATGCGTGATCGGCGAACCACCGCTTCAAGAAGGCGTCGAAGACGGGGCGACCGTATTCGGTTTCCAGTCGACGGAGGAACAGCGCACCCTTCTCGTAGGCGATCTCCGTCATTCCGTCGTCGGGGTCGCGCCCCTCCAACTTCAGTCGGAGATAGGTATCCCACGCGTGGTTCTTCATCCCCGCGCAGGTCGCTTCCAACGCGCGTCGGGCGTTGGTCCACTGACGCTCCGCCGTAGCGACACCGTAGAGGGCTTCGACCGCGCGACGTTCGAGATAGACCGTGAACCCTTCGTTCAACCAGAAGTCGTTCCACGTCGCGTTCGTCACCAAGTTCCCGGACCACGAGTGGGCCAATTCGTGGACGACGACATTGACGAGCGACTTGTCGCCGGCGAGCAGCGTCGGCGTCACGAACGTCATCATCGGGTTTTCCATTCCGCCGTAGGGGAACGACGGCGGAAGCACGAGGACGTCGAAACGGTTCCACGCGTAGGGCCCGTAGAGTCCTTCCACGACCGTGATCATGCGCTCGAGTTCCGAGAATTCGGTCGACGCTCTGTCGAGCACCGCGGGCTCCGCCCAGACGGCACTTCGAGGACCGACGTCGCGTTTCGCGAGGTCGCCGACGGCGAGGGCGATCAGATAAGACGGAATCGGATGGGGCTGCGAGAACGTGAACACGCGTCCTTCGGCCGAGTCGGTCACCTTCGGGGCGCGGATCGCCGACATGACGGCTTCGAGACTTCCGCCGACGCGCAGCGTCGCGGCGTACGTGATCCGAACACCGGGCGAGTCCTGGCACGGAATGAACGTGCGCGCGAGGATCGCCTGCGCCTGTGAGTAGAGGAACGGTTTCGACTTCCCTGCAGTCTGCGAGGGTTCGAGCCATTGCAGTCCGGCGGCGTCGGGCGATGTCGAATACGCGATCTCGATCGCCTTCGTCTTCGGCATCAGATCGACGGTCAACGCTCGACCGAGAATCGGATCGTCCTTGCCGAGCGTCCACGGGGCCGCGAGGGCTCCGCGCGATGTCAGCGCCTTCACTCCGTGGATCGTCAGTCCTCGCGTGTCGAAGATCGCAACCTCGGCGTCTTCGGCGATCTCCATGTCCCACGTCGCGGTGCCCCGCAGGACGCGGGCGTCCATGTCGATCGTGAGATCGAGAACGAGGTGCCGTGTTTTCGCTTGCTCAGGAACTGCCGCGGAGTGGGGGTCTCTGAACATTTGGGTCAGCGTCTCGTGAGGCAGATACCACCGGCTCCGACGAGCTTCCCGTCGACGAGCCGATAGCGTTCACGCATCTTGCCCGTCCCGTCA
>CAIWVZ010000078.1 GCA_903916245.1 uncultured Planctomycetota bacterium
GCCCCACACGGACTCGCAGGAGGGCTTCCCGACGAAAGCAGAATGACGACACAGCGAGAGATCCTTGGATGGGGTAGCGATTTTTGGCCACCATCACCATGTCGCCCACGCGGGCGCGGACGGTGTCGACCGCGATCACGGGTCCGTCCCAGTCCACCTTGTGCTCCGGCTCCACGAGCAGGAAGCGGAAATCGCGGAAAGCGTCATGCGCCTTCCCGATGTCGATCTCGCACCTTACGGTTCCTACGAACACTCTTTCCTACCTGTTCTCGCGCCCCTCGATACCCTCGAGCGTCTTCAGGACGGCGGCCGCGGCTTCCTGAATGGAAGCGTCGTCTCCACCGAGGTAGAGACGGCCGTAGGCCCCGAACATCTGCATCTCGACGAGGCTGACCGGCGCGGCCTTTTCAGCTTCGTTCGCGGCGATCGTGGCGTATCCCGCGGGGTGAACTTCCAGGATGTAAAGCGTCTGACCCCCGAGCAGCATGTTCCCGAAGCGGGTCCTATTGATGAGCTGCGCCTGGTAGGAGTCGACGTTGGTGATGATTTGAGACGACATCACCTTCGGCTTGAGACGATCTCTTTCCTTCAACCCGAGATACGCGAGGATGTGCTCCCCCGCGGCTCGGACTTCGGCCTGGCTACCCGAGTGAACCTCGAGCAGCCCGTACGCGCGTTCGACGACCTGAACGCCGGGCCTCACATCGGTGTTCTTCAACGCCACATCGGTGACCTTGTTGATGGCGATGCCGGGGGCGATCTCCACGAACAAGGCCGCCTCGCGCTCCACCGGCAGGTAGCCCCGGGCCGTCGTCGCCACGAACGAGGCGAACTGGGGCTGCATGCCGTCGATGAAGACGAAAGTGCGGAGTTCGATGTCGGACATGAAGTCTCACGTTTCCGGAACGGAGGAAGACTCCGCCCCGGACGTCGTCACGCGTCGTCGTCGATGGGCTCGGGCAGGATCGTCTCGACCTGCTCGTGCGGACGCGGAATGACGTGGACGGACACGAGTTCGCCGACGCGCTTGGCGGCCGCGGCGCCGGCGTCGGTGGCGGCCTTCACCGCTCCGACTTCGCCGCGCACCATGACCGTCACGAAGCCTCCGCCGATCTTCTCTTTTCCGATCAGCGTGACCTGTGCGGCCTTCACCATGGCGTCGGCGGCTTCAACGGCCCCGACGAGTCCACGGGTTTCGACCATTCCCAACGCAATCTGGCTCATCAGTCGTCCCTTCGTTTTCTGAAGACTCATCTTCCCCGATCAGGGCCGTTCCGCAAAGGGACTTCCCGCCGCCCGGAAGAATCGGGCGGGATTCGGCGGGATGCGCCTCCCGGCGGCGGGCGGGGCGGTTTCCTGCGATTTTTCCGGCGGATTCGGCGGTTCGGGCGCGGCGGGCACCCGCGTTTCCGAGGCCGAAGGCGCGGCGACGGAAGGGGCGGACGCCGTGAAAATCGGTCCCCAAGGCTTCGGAGGAGTCCGGGAGGCCTCGACGGGAGGCGACGACGGCCACTCCGCCCTCAACGATCCGTCCCGGAACTCGGGACGCACGCGGGCCAGTCGTTTCAGGTTGACGAGGTGCTGAGGACCGACGTTGTCGGACGTGATGTTGCCTCCGAACGACCCGCAACCGAGGGTGAGCGAAGGGAACAACCCCGTGCTGAATCCGACCGCGCCCTGAGACGTGGGACTGTTCACCACGATGCGGTTCACGGGCTTCTCGATACCGAAGGCGCGGATCACGGCCTCGTCGCGGCAATGCAGTCCGAGGGTGTGGCCGAGGCCGCCGCACTTGAGGATGTCGATCGCGAGTCGGCACCCCGCCTCGTGACCGTCGACCTCGTACCAAGCGAGCAGCGGGCACAACTTTTCATGGGACAGCGGATAGCCCGTGCCGGTCCCTCCCCCCGCCGCGAGCAACACCGTGGTCGACGGCGGCACTTCGAACCCGGCGAGCGCCGCGACCTTCGCCGCGGATTGCCCGACGATGGCGGGGTTCATGTCGCGACCGCGCAAGACGATCGCCTCGAGCTTGCGGGTTTCCTCCGGGCTGCACCACCGCGCTCCGAGGGCCGTCAAGGCCTCTCGCAAGGCCGCGGCGATCGGACGATCGGCGATGATCGCCTGCTCCGACGAACACAGCGTCCCGTTGTCGAATGTCTGCCCCGCGACGATGCATCGAGCCGCTTCGGCGACGTCGGCGGAGCGGTCCACCCACACGGGGACGTTGCCCGGGCCCACTCCGAACGCGGGCTTTCCGCTCGAATACGCCTCGCGAACGAGTCCGGATCCGCCCGTCGCCAGGATGAGGTCGGTACCGGTATGCCGCATGAGTTCGCGCGTGCCTTCGAGCGAGACGCGCGTCATACAAAGGAGCAGATCCTTCGGAGCCCCTTCGGCGATCGCCGCTTCGCTCGCGATCTTGACGGCTTCGGCGACGCAGGAGGACGCGCGCGGATGCGGCGACGCGACCATCGCGTTCCGAGACTTCAGACAACAAATCGATTTGAACAGCGCGGTCGACGTGGGATTCGTGATGGGCATCACCGCGGCGACCACGCCGAAGGGATCCGCGATTTCCGTCACGCCGGACCCCGCGTCCTCCCGCACGATGCCGCACGTTCTCATGTCGCGGATCGCGGCCCACAGACCGCGCGTCGCGAATCGGTTCTTCGCGATCTTTCCGTCGAGACGGCCCAACCCGGATTCTTCGAGAGCCATGGCCGCGAGACGCTCGGCGGCGGCGTATCCGGCTTCGACCGCCGCGAACGTGATGCGGTCGACGCGCGCCTGATCGGTACCGCGATATTGGTCGAAGGCGGCGCGTGCACGCCGCAAAAGGTCGCGAGCTTCCGCGATCGAGGCGAGGTCGGCGTCCATGCCCCGATCCTACACGCCTCGGACGCCGCGGAAAACCGCGGCGTCCGTCGCCCCCGAAGACGTCGGGGGCCGCACGGAATCAGTGACGGAAGTGACGGAACCCGGTCGTCACGAGCGACAGTCCGCGTGCGTCGCACGCGGCGATCACTTCGGCGTCACGGATCGAACCGCCGGGGTGCACCACGGCGGTCACGCCCGCATCGGCGGCCGCGAGGATGCCGTCCGCGAACGGGAAGAACGCGTCCGACGCCATCACGGCGCCCTTCGCCTTTTCGCCCGCCTTGCGCGCGGCGATCATCACCGAATCGACTCGGCTCATCTGTCCC
>CAIWVZ010000079.1 GCA_903916245.1 uncultured Planctomycetota bacterium
GACGCGCTCGGCATCCCGGACGGCCTCCCGGTCGAAGCCGCGATCGTCGCGGTGGTCAAGTCGCTCCAAGCGCAGCGCGCCGAGGCTCCGGCCCCGGCTCCGCGCGCGGAAGAGCGCGCGCCGCGCGAGGACCGCGGCCCCCGCGAGGAACGCCCGCGTCGCGACGATCGTCCGGTGCGCGAAGAACGTGCCCCGCGTGAAGAACGCCCGCGTCGCGACGAGCCGGCCGTGCCGGAACACGTCCGCGCGATCATCGATATCGCGCCGGGTTCGGCCGAGCCGCGTCCGCGCCGCGATGATCGTCCGGCGCGTGAAGACCGCGGCCCCCGCGAGGAGCGCCCGCGTCGCGACGATCGTCCGATGCGTGAAGACCGCGCTCCGCGTGGAGAACGCCCGGCTCGCGAGGAGCGCCCGCGCTTCGAGGATCGTGGCGATGAACGTCCGGCCCGCGAAGAGCGTGCCCCTCGCGAAGAACGTCCGCGTCGCGAGGATCGTCCGATGCGCGAAGAGCGCGCCCCGCGTGAAGAGCGTCCCTCTCCGCGCGTCGTCGACGACGGTGGGTTCGGTGGTCTCGTTTGGGACGCCGCGCCTCCGAAGATCGAAGGCATCGACATCGCGGGGCAGACGTCGCTCAACGCCCGTCCGGGCGATACGCGTCGCGCCGTCCGTCGGAGGAAGTGATTGGCGTCGACCACCGGCACACCCCTCGGATTCATCGAGTGGGACAGCGTCGCCCGCGGCCTTGCGGCCGCGGATGCGATGCTGAAGGCTGCGGTGGTCACGCCCGTCGTGCTGCGGCCGGTGACCCCCGGCCGCTACTTCGCCGTCGTCTCGGGCGACGTCGAGGCGGTGCGGGCGTCGGTGGCGGCCGGCGTCCTGCGGGGAGGCGAGTCGGTCATCGACCAACTCGTGCTCCCCGCGCCGTTCCCCGGGATCTTCCCGGCCGTCGGCGGTCGTACGGGCGCGTTGCGCCTGTCGGCCGTCGGAGTGATCGAAACGCTCACGCTCTGCACTCTGTTCGCGGCGGTGGATACGGCTGCGAAAACCGGTGAGGTGCGCGTGCACGACGTTCGGCTCGCCATGGGGCTCGGAGGCAAGGCCTTCGGAATCCTCAGCGGCGAAGTGGCGCACGTCGAAGCGGCGATCGTCGCCGCCGGCGCGTTGGCCGCCTCGCGCGGCGCCCTGCTCGCGACGTCGATCATTCCGAACCCCGATTCCGTACTCGTCGCGTCGTTGACCGAAACGTCGACGCCGTTTTCCGATCTCGTTTTCGACTCCCCATAAGGGCGGTCCTACGACCGCAACACGCCATGCCCCGCGGATTCGACATCTTCAATCAGCAGCCCTCCACGAAGAAGGAAGAACCCCTCCGTCCGACCGCTCCGACCGGTTCGTACACGTGGTTCGGCCCGCCGGACGTCGTCGAGCGCTTCCGCTTCTCGGTGATTCAGGAGAACGGCGACGACATCCAACTCGTGCCGGGTACCGCGAAGTTCAAGAAGGGGCTCACCGCTCTGCGCTGGGACGCTCCCGAAGGTGGCAGCTCGACGCTGTACACGGTGATCAAGACGACCCCCACGCGTATCGATCTCCGTCGGGTCGGCGTTCGCTGATCGGTGGGCGGCGCTCCGCGCCGCCGCCGCGAGCATCCTCATGGCCGTTCTCGTCGAAGCGATCTCCGTGATCATCAAATCGTCCGCGATCGCCGCGAAACTACCCGGCGGTTGGAAGACGTTCCGTCGCGCGGTGGCTTCGGCCACCGTCTGCGCCGACGGGGAACTCGTGAGAGTCGGATTCCTCGATCCGAAAGACGTGCAGTCCCTCGCCGATGCGATGGCGAAGGTCGGCATCCGTCACCGCTCCGAGGACGGTGCCGCGGACGACTTCGTCGTCGTCGATCAGGACCGCGGTCCGACGACGCCGTGTTCGTGGATCGAAATGGCGCGGATCGCGTGGCAAGGGGATACGCGGCGCCCCATCCTCGCCGCGCGGCTCAAGGGAAGCACGATCCTCTCCGTGACGGTTCCCGACGGGTGGACGTGGACCGGTTCCTTTACCGCGGCCACGGCGCGCCCCGCCCCCTGACGCCGGCGAGATTCGCGCGCCGACTCAGTCGCCGCCGAGGGTCGCTTGCACGGCGGCCCACGTCGTGCCGTCGGTCGCCACGGGCAGACCGCACTGGGACCAGCCCGGCATGCCCGGTCCTCCGCTGAACCCGCCGACCATGTTCGAGAGGTCGATCCAACCCTCGCCCCGCAGCATGGCCTGCGCCTGACCCGAACGCCCGCCCGACGCGCAGCCGAGGATGATCGGGGCCGACTTCGGGAGCGCCTTGGCGCAGGCCGCCATGAAATCGGGATTGGGGCGGCGCCCCGTCGGATCGAGGAAGAGGAGAGGGATGTTCACGGCGCCCGGCGCGTGTCCCGCGGCGAACTCCTGAGGGGATCGCACGTCCACGAACAGGGTTTCGGGGGCGCGGGTACGGGTTTCGTGGGCCGAAGCGGGAGTCATCTGGGCGGGGAGAGGCATGATGGAAGGAGCCTACCTCCGGGGTCGCGCGGCTCAATCCGCCGGGAAGGTTCCGCGATCGACGCCCGTAACTATCGACGGTACCGACACCTGCGCCCCTCGGCGTCAAATATGACTTTCGGGAGATGATTTTTTCCGGGACTACCTGACAAAAGGCGCCCCCCGGAGTATTTTTTAAAGGAACGCTTCAGGGAGAAAACCTCCTTGGACGATATGTTCCTCTGAAAGAAGGAATTCCGATCGCCCGGAGCGGTCGGTGGGAATGCTCGGAGTGCGGCGTGCCGCACTTCATGGGAGATCGCGATGAAACGACCCAAGATCGACGATGCCGGCGCCGGCCCCGAACTCGAGCTCGAAACGCGCCCGACGGTGGGGTCGACCGACGTCGACGCGGAATTGCGCGCGGAGGATCGCCGCCGCATGAGTGCCGAGGTCCGGCGCAAGTACGACTTCTCGGTGATCCGCATGCTTCGCCACCAGAAGGGTCTGACGATCGAGAAGTTCGCGAAGGCGTGCGGAATCTCCTACGCCCCGATCTCCCGCATCGAGACCAATCTCATCAAGCCGAATCTCGACACCCTCGACCGCATCGCGGAGGGACTCGGGATTCCGACCCACCGTCTACTCGCCCTCGCCGAAAAGCGCGAGGCGCAACTCGGCAAGGCCGTCGAACGCCGTATCGGAGGATTCACCTTCAAATCGGTCGCCTTCGAAGGCGTGGAAATCCTCGTCGGCGGCGGGAAGAAGGGGGCGATGTCCGCGGATATCGACGCGCGCTCGACCAACGTCACGTCGATCCTCGTTCGTATCGGCACCATCGACGTGAAGATGGGTGACAAGACCATCCGCGTTCCGGTCGGAGAGTCGCTGCATTTCGAGACGGGCTTCCCGCACCGCATCGAAGCGGTCGAAGACTGCGACATCGTCCTCGTCACGCATCCGGTCGTCTGACGAAATTCTCAGCGCGGCGCGACCTTCGGGACGTCCATCGCGAGACGGAAGCCGATGTCGGAACGCTGTTCGAACAACGCACGTCGGTACCAGGCCCAGCCGGTACCGACGTCGTTTTTCGTGAAGAGCCAACTACCGCCGCGCACGACGGCGTTCGCATCGTCGATCTTCGCGGGGGAGATGTCCTTGCCGGATTCGTAGGTCGCCATCCATTCGGCGGCGTTCCCGGCGAGGTCGAAGTGGCCGAACGGACCGCGGCCGTCCGAATAGCCTCCGACGATCGTGGGACCGGGCATGCCGCCGTCGGCGCTTCGGCAGCGACCTTCGGCCCAGTCGTTGCCCCACGGATAGGCCCGGCCTTCTTTGCCTCCGGCCGCGGCGCACCACTCGGCTTCGGTCGGGAGTCGCGCTCCTTGTGCGGCCGCGTAGGCGAACGCGGAACCGAGAAGCACGCCGGTAACGGGGTGTCGGCCTTGGTCGTCCGCGGGCATCGGATCGCCTTTGTCGTCTCCGGCCTTCCATACGGGCTGCTTGTTCTCGTCGGTCGGGACGTGCTTGCGGCGCGCCGTTTCGTCGAGCGTCTTCCACCACGCGTAGTACTCGGCGTGGGTGGTTTCCCGGAGAGCGATCCACACGTCCGCCGTCACGGTCGCGGGCTTGCGTCCCGCGCGGGAGCCGTTCGCGGCGAATCCCGCGTTCCCGATCGCGACGTACTTGCCCGCCGGGACCTTCGCGAAGCCTGGAGGCGCGCCTTTCTGATGGACGATCAGCGGGTCCTTGGCGACGGACACGTCCCAAGCCGCGGCGTCGCGTGCGGCCGCGGCCTTTCTGTAGGACTCCGCGGCGGGGAGGACGGGTGAAAGTTCGTTGTTCCACAGGTCGTGGAATTTCACGTCTCCGAGCGGCGCGGCGAGCACGAGGCCCGCGAACGCCTGCGGCGTCCACGCGGCGGGTTCGAGAGGCGGTGACGCGGCGAGACCTTCGACGCGGCGACGCAGCCACGGCAGAAGGAGCTTCAGGTCGGCGTCTTCGATTCGCTCCACCGCGGGTAGGACGGACTGGCGCATCAGTTGCCCGAGCCGTTCCTTCGAACCGACTTTTCCGGCGACCTCGCGCGCCGACGTGCACGAGGATTCGGTCACGCGCGCGAGATCGGCGATCCACGCCGCACCGGATGCCGCGCGTGCGCGGGCGACGGCGATCTCGATCGCGTCGTAGGAGGCGCGCAGCGCGGAGGTGGAGTCGGCGAGGGTGCGTTCCGCCTCGACGAGAGCGGCTTCTTTGCGGGCGAGGTCCTTCGGCGACGCATCCGTCGGCTTTTGGGCCTGACCGAATGCCGCGAGCAGGCACACGACGGCGACGCAGCGGTGCAGCATGACGGGAATCCTCACGACGAGCGCGATCGTAGCACGGGGGCGTTCCCGAAGCGGGACGCGTGCGATAGCGTGGAGGCATGGGAACGCCCGCACCGACGCCGCGATTCCGTCGCGAGGACAACATCGAAACGTTGCTCGAATCGCATCCCCGAGTCGCCGACGTGTTGGCGAGTTTCGGGCTCAAGTGCGTCGATTGCATCGTCGCGCCCACGGAGACCCTCGAAGAAGGCTGCCGTCCCCTCGGCGTCGACGTCGATGCGGTGCTCGCCGCGTTGAACGGGTTGCCCGCCGCTTCCGCATGAGCGGATTTCTCACGCCGATCGACGCCCTCTCGGGAGTCGGCGAGGTGCGGGCGCGCGCCCTGCGCGAGCGCGGCCTCGAAACCGTGGTCGATCTCCTTCTCCTCGCGCCGACGCGTTACGACTCCGCGCCGCCCCTCGCGGAGGCGGCGACGGTCGCGCCGAAGGTGCCCGCGACTCTCGTCGGCGTGGTGGAGCGCGCTCGCAAGGTGCGCCAACGCCGAGGCGGTCATTTTCTCGACATGGTGCTGCGTGCCGACGAGCGCGATCTTCGCGTTCGCTTCTGGAATCGCGGATGGCTCGCCGACCGCGTGACGCGGGGGGATCGTGTCGCGGTCTCCGGAGCGCTCGCCCCGGACGGATCGGCGTTTTCGGGGACGGCGCTCACCGTTCTGTCGGACGAAACGACGGCGCTCGAGGCGTGGATGCGCCGTCTCGAACCCGTGCATCCGAAGGTTCCCGGTATCCCGGAGGGCATTCTGCGTCGACTGCTCGTCGAGGCGCAGAAAATCGTCGACGAACTCGACGATCCGTTGCCCGACTCCGTCCGTCGCGATCTCGACATGCCGACGCTCCAGGAGGCGTTTCGTCTGATCCATGTTCCCGCGTCGCGTGCGGATGCGGAGCGCGGAGGCGAACGTCTCTTGTTCGATCGTCTCTTGTCGTTGTCGCTCGGTGCGCGACTGGCGACGCGTGGTCTCGCGGGCGAGGCGCCGCCGATTCCATCCTCCGAACGGGTACGGTCGCGCATCCGCGCCCGTTTGCCGTTCGCACCGACTCCCGAACAGGAGGCGGCTCTCGCGGTGATCCTCGACGACATCGCGCGTCCGCAGGCGATGCGACGACTGCTTCTCGGCGACGTGGGCAGCGGCAAGACGGCCGTCGCGGTCGCGGCGATTCTCGCGGCCGTGGCCGCCGGGAAACAGGCGTTGTTCGTCGCGCCGACCGACGTCCTCGCTTCCCAACACGCCGCGCTCCTCGAACGATGGCTGTCCGGATCCCGCGTTCGGATCGGCGCTCTCACGTCGCGAAGTCCCGCGCCGAAGCGGCGCGCCGTCGCTCAGAGCCTCGCGAAAGGGGAAATCGACATTCTCGTCGGGACCCACGTGGCGCTCGCGGCGGAGGTCGCCTTCGCCGATCTCGGCATCGTCGTCGTCGACGAACAGCATCGGTTCGGCGTCCTGCAGCGGTTGGCGGCGCGTCGCAAGGGGAAGCGGCCCCATGTTCTCGCGCTTTCCGCGACTCCGATCCCGCGTTCGTTGGCGTTGGCGCTCTTCGGGGATCTCGCGATGACGCGCATCGCCGCCCGTCCCGGCGGGCGCAAGACGCCTCCCGCGCGATTGAGCGACGAACCGACGGCGTACGCCGATGTCCGTCGCGCCGTCGCATCGGGTGAACGCGCCTTCGTCGTATTTCCAACGATCGACGGAGCGGAGACGCCCTCGGTGGAGGGACTCGGGCGCAAACGGGTGCGTCGCTGGCTCGAGGACCTTCGCACGGAGTGGTTGCACGGACGCCTTCCTCACGACGATCAACGTTCGGCACTCGAAGCGTTCCGGTCGGGAGCCGCGGACGTCCTCGTCGCCACGTCGATCATCGAAGTGGGTGTCGACGTCCCCGAAGCCACGGTGATGGTGATCGAGGGGGCGGAACGCTTCGGATTGGCGTCGTTGCACCAGCTTCGCGGTCGTGTGGGGCGTGGCGACCGCCCCGCCCGGGTGCATCTCGTACCGTCACCCACGTGCAAGCCCGAAGCGTTGAACCGCCTCCGGATGCTCGAGAAGGAAGACGACGGTTTCAAACTCGCCGAAGCGGACCTTTTGCTGCGCGGACCGGGGGATTTGGTCGGCGTCCGACAACACGGGTTCGGCGGGTCGTTGCCGATCGCGGAAGGTCGGGATCGCGGATGGCTCGAAGTCGCCGAGCGGGTGGCGTCGGAACTCCTCGCAGCGTCGTACGATGTTCGAAGGGACGGATGGTTCGCGGGCCTCGCCGATCGACTCGGCGGGATGCGCTTCGATCCCGTGGATCCCGTGTGAGGACACGATGCGAAACGTTGGACTTCTTCTCTTGCTCGTCGTCGCCTTCGGCTGTTCGGATGCCGGAGACGTCCTCGCGGCGCGTACCGACGAGGCCCGATCCGTCGGACTCGCGTTCGTCGGGGCGCTCGGCGCGGGCGACGTCGCGAAGGCGACGGGGCTCGCGGGCGCTCCCATGAAATG
Organism: uncultured Planctomycetota bacterium; assembly: GCA_903916245.1. GTDB lineage: Bacteria > Planctomycetota > CAIWVZ01 > CAIWVZ01. The sequence goes on from CAIWVZ010000079.1 coordinate 7,378, forward strand.
GCGTTCCTCGCGCGCCGAACGCGACGAAGACGTCGCGCGCCTCGTCGCGGCTTTCACGCCGCGCGTGGCCCACATCGCGAAGCGGTGGACGGCGGCCGAAGCGTTTTCGCGCGGCGACCTCGAGGCGGGCCGATGGCCGAGGGGGCGGACCCTCGAAGGCGACGCCGCGGCCCGCGAAGCCGAAGCCCTCGGTGTCGGGATCGGCGGCTACCTCGTGCGCGTGCACGGCGAGGCGGACGCCGGATGCTTGGTCGCCGTGAATCCCGTCGGTGCGGAATTGCGCGTGACCGCCGTCAACGACCTCTGAAAAAGGTGGAGCCGGCCTCACCGCGCGGGTGATTCCGGCTCCTGGTTCGTCACGGTCGAAGGCCCGCCGCACGAGCGGCGGGGTGTGCGTTTCAAACGGTCTGGGTCGCGGTGGCCGCGCCGACGGTCGGCGAGAAGGAAACGACGCCGTTTTCGACTTCGATCTTCACGGACGCGCCTTGGCGGATCGTCCGATCGAGAATGAGGTCGGTGAGAGGCGTTTCCACTTCGCGCTTGATGGTGCGCTTGAGTTCACGGGCGCCCCATTCGCGGCGCCATCCCGTCTCGACGATGTGGCGGCGCACCGACGATCCGAATTCCACGGCGACGCCCGCGCGTCGGGCGATCTTCGCGAGATCGCCGAGCATGATGTCGGCGATCTTCAACGAGTCCTCCTTGCCGAGGGTGTTGAAGACGATGACGTCGTCGATGCGGTTCAGCATCTCGGGACGGAAGCACTTCTTCAGCGCTTCGTTGATTTCCGTCTTCATCGATTCGAAGGACGCGGCTTTCTTCTGCTCGCAGTCGAAGCCGATCGTGCTGCGCGACTGCTCGACTTCGCGGACGCCGAGATTGCTCGTCATGAGGACGACGGCGTTCTTGAAGGAGACCTTGAATCCCTTCGAGTCCGTGACGGTACCTTCGTCGAGCAGCTGCAGGAGGATGTTGTGCATCTTCGAGTGGGCCTTTTCGATTTCGTCGAAAAGCACCACGAAGTCGCCCATTTCCTTCGCCGCTTCGGTCAGGTAGCCGCCTTCGTTGTGACCGATGTAGCCGGGAGGCGCGCCGATCAACTTCGCGTATTCGTGCGGGAGCGCGTACTCCGAGCAGTCCACGCGGATGAGGCGGGACTGGCTTCCGTACATGGATTCCGCGATCGCCTTCGCGAGTTCCGTCTTTCCGACGCCGACGTGGCCGACGAAAAGGAACGAACCGACGGGGCGACGCGGATCGCGAAGGCCGACGCCCGCCTTCTTGATGGCGCGCGACACGACGTCCACCGCGTGATCCTGCCCGATCACCCGCTTCTTCAGGTCGACGTCGAGGTGCATCAACTTGTCGAGCTGTTCGTCGGTCAACTTCGGAGTCGAATCGATCGATCCGTCGGTCGTCGCGCCGGACGTCGCGTCGCCGAGCGGCACGGACACCTGGTGGATCTCGAACGAGGGATTCACTTCGACGCAGAGGATGTAGAGGATCTCGTTCAGATCCTGGCTCGTGTGCCGCTGCGCACGTTCGATGCGCGTGGTCAGATCGGCGTTGTGGTCGAGGACGCAGGCCTTGACGACCGCGTGCTGGAACGCGGACTTGTTCGCGTTCGCGGCGCCGCCGATGATGTGGCGGCCTTCTTCTTCGCCGAAGACCCGGATGCGAACGAATTCATCCAAGGCTTCGCAGTATTTGAGAACGAGGTGGTGATCGACGCGCATCGTCTATGTCTCCCCGCCCGGTGAGGGGGCGGTCCATCGCCTGCGGGACTCCCATCGCCGCATCGCTGTGGGACATTTCGACAGTTCGCGCGGAGACCGTAAATCGACAATCTTTTGCACAACTCCCCGGGATTCCCTGCGTTCGCGCGCCGAGATACGATGCCCCGCATGACCTCCGGAGATGATCGATCCGACGACGGGAGCGACGTGTGGTTCGCAGCCCGCCTCGTGACGGAAGGTCTCCTCGCGAAGGTGCAGGCGGAGTCGGCGCTCGCGAAGGCGAAGGAACTCGCGGGCCGTGGTCGTCCACTTTCTTTCGCCGAGATCGTGACGCGCATGAAGTGGGCCACGGCCGCGGAAATCGCGTGGATGCGCGACCCTCGTCGTCCACCACGCGATCTTCTCCCCGGGATCGAACTCGGAACGCGTATCGGGTCGGGCGGTATGGCCGAGGTCTTCGCCGGCGTCGACGCGACCACGCGGCGTCCGCTCGCCGTCAAGGTTCTCCGACCGGGAGTCGCGCGCAATCCCGCCTCGGTCGACGCGTTTCATCGGGAGGCGGAGGCCGCCGGCGCCTGTCGCCATCCCTCCGTCGTCGACGTCTATTACGACCACGTCCACGACGGTCTGCACTACCTCGTGATGGAACGCATCGACGGTACCGACCTCCGCGAACCGCTCGACGCGGGGCGAACGTTTTCCGAACGCGAAGCGCTTCGGCTCGCTCTCGCGGCGGCCCGGGCGTTGCGCGCCGTCGCCGCCGCGGGTTGGGTGCATCGCGACGTCAAGCCGTCGAACTTCCTGGTCGACCGCAAAGGTGCGCTGAAGCTCATCGATTTCGGTTTGGCCGTCCCGATCGGGACGGGGGGCGGCACGACGACGGCGGGCACGGTGACCCACCTCGCGCCGGAACAGGCGTCCGGCGAACGGATCGATCCGAGGGCCGACATGTTCGCGCTCGGGGTCACGCTGTTTCAGTGGCTCTTCGGGAAACTCCCGTTCGACCCCGATGCCGCGGAGGGCGAGCTGCTCGACGCACGTACGATCTTCAGCCTCAAGTCGGGAGACCTGAAGGCCATGGCTGTCGATCACCGGACGGACTTCCTCGTCCGGAAGATGATGGCCACCGAGCGCGAACTGCGGTTCACTTCGTGGGATGCGCTCGTCGCCGAACTCGAAACCATGACGTCGGCGCCGGAAACGCGCACCGATCCGAGACGCAGCCGATGAACCGACTCGCCGCCGCCGCTCTGTTGTCGTTTCTCGCGGGGACCCTGACGGGCCAGGACGCGCCCGCGTCCCGTCCGACCGCGGAGCGGGCGGAAGCCCTCCTCAAGGAGGGGAAGCACGACGAGGCGGTCGAAGTACTTCGGGCGGCGAGGGCCGCGGCTTCGGCGGCGGAAGCGCCCGCCTGCGACGTGAATCTCGCGCGCGGATTGCTGCGCCGTGCTCAGGTGCGGCGCGCCGCGGGGCAGGACGCCGCCGCCTACCACGATGCGGACGAGTCCGTCGCCATCGCTCCCGAAGAGATGGTGAACCGGGTGCAGCGTGCGGCTTGGTGGCGCGAGGACGGAGAAACCTTTCGAGCGCTTCGCGAGGTCGAACGCGTGGTCGAGAAACACCCGCGGGCGTTCGAAGCCCGTGAAGCTCTCGCCCGCTGCCGCGAGGACGACGACGATCTCCCCGGTGCGCTCGAAGCGGTCGTCGCCGCCAAAGAACTGAATCCAGCTCGCGCCGCGGTCTACGACCCGTGGGAGGCGAAACTCAGAAAGGACATCGCCTACGAGGCGACGTGGTTCCGCGTCGCACGCGGGGCTTTCACGGTGAAGGGCGAAGACCGCGCCTTCGGCTCTTTGGCCGAGCCCGTTTTGGACATGCTCGACGCGGCGGCGCAACGCTGCGGCGCGACGCTCGGTCACATCGCCGGACGTCGGGTGGTGGTGGTTCTCTACGGTCGGTCCACCTTCCGCGACGCCACCGGCGTTCACGGATGGGCGGGCGGACTCTTCGACGGGCGGATCCGGCTGCCGGTCGCGGACTTCGCCGAAAACCGGGCCTCCATCGCCCGAACCTTGGCGCACGAGTACTTCCATCTCGCCGTGCAGGACCTCACGCGACGCTGCCCGCTGTGGCTGAACGAAGGGTTGGCCCAAATCGTCGAGGGACGCGACGTCGGCCAAAGCCGCGCGCGTCTCGCGGGCCCCTGGCGCCGAATGGACACCTTGCCCGCGAATTGGGTGTCGATTCCCGACGCGGCCGAAGTCTCCCGTCTCTATGCCGCCGCCCACGTCACGGCCGACGCCATGGTGAATCGGGTCGGTTGGGCCGCCGTGCGGGAGGTGCTCATCCTCCTTCGCAACGGAAAGGGCGTCTCCGACGCGCTCGAGAAGGTGACGGGGCTGACCCTCGCGGATATCGAAGACGGTCTCGCCGGGCCGCGCTGACGGGCCGTCCAGCCGAGCGGAGCGAACGCCGTCGCCCGGTTGGGGGTGCCGTCTCCGATCGCGTATCCTCCCGACAGCGGGGGATACGGGGTGCTCGAACTCGAACGCAAACTGATGTTGTTCATCGCGGTCGCCATCGTGGTGCTCGTGGGATCGATGTTCGTGAAGGACCCCGAAGCCGCGCGCGCGTGGCGACCGAAGATCCGCACGTCCGAGCGTCCGGCCGCCGTGATGCCGACGCTGAGCCGCGAAGAGCCCGCGGAGCAACCCGCGGCCGCGCGTTCGGAACAGCCGGCGCCCAATCCGGCGCCGTCGCCCGCCGACTTCGCGACGAGCTACGTCCGCGTTCTCGATCCGTCGGGAAAACCGCGCACGGGAGTTCCGGTCATGTGGCGCGACGGGGATCCGCTCGTCGGCGCCTCGAAGGCCCTCGGTCCCGTCGCGACGACCGACGCCGACGGGCTCGCCTCGCTTCCGCGTCCGCGCGGGGCCGCCGTCGCGTGGGCCGGTCTTCTGCTCGAGGAGCCGTTGTCCGCGACCATCGCGACGGATCGACATGAAACCGTGCTGAGGACGCCGCCGCTCGCGCCGGTCGAAGTGCGTCTCGTCGATGCTCAGGGGCATCCGTGGGCGGGGCCCGGCGACGTGCGTGTCGTCGTCGCCGCGCGCGATCCCCTCGTCGACGCGGACGCGGCCGCCGTGTCCGTCAAGGAATCCGTCGGCGGAACGGCATTGTTTCCTTTCGTCGAAACCGACACGCTGCTTTCCGTCGAAGCCTCGGTCGTCGGCGGCACGGTCGCACCGAAACTCGTCGTCGGCCCGACCGTCGAAGGGACGCCGCTCGTCGTCCGTCTCGACGTGGACCCGACTCCCGCCGTCACGCCCGACGCCGTCGCGGCGGTCCCCGCCGCATCGGGCCCCGCGCAACCCGTCGGCGAAGCCGCGCCGGGTCGAGGACTCTTGTTGCCGCGCGTGAAGTACACCGGACGCGGGGCGGAATCCCCGAAGTGGCCCCACTTGGTCGAAGTGGTCGCGACGCGGAAGGGCGAACGCGGACCGTCGGCGGGAAGTCTCCTCGACCCGCGCGACACCGCGGGACTTTGCCTGTCGCCCGGCACGTGGACGTTGTCGGCGCGGATGTGGCGCGTGGGGGCGAAGGGGTGGCGTCGCGTCGACGTGGCCGCACCGAGCGGTGGTTGGCCGACCGTCAAAGTCGCCGAAGGTGCGACGAGCGCGGCGACCCTTTCGGTGTCCGCCGCGGCGCTCGCCGACGCGGTGCGTCTCCTTACGGAGGCGCCGTGATCGTCGTTCCGCGCCCGCGCATCCTGGTGAAAGCCGTCGTGTCCGGCGGACCCGGCGGGCAGAACGTCAACAAAGTGGCGACGAAAGTCGAGATCCGGTTTCGGCTCGAAGACGCCGATTGGATGCCGCCTCACGTCCGCGCGCGCCTCGCGGCCGCCCACCGCGGCAATCTCACCACCGAGGGCGAGTTCTTTCTGACGTCGTCGGCCCATCGCACGCGTCGCGCCAACGAGGAGGCCGCCTTCGAACGGTTGGCGGAGTGGATCACGGAAGCCGCCGCGCCGATCAAACGACGGAAGGCGACGAAGCCGACGCGGTCTTCCGATCGTCGGCGACTCGACGGCAAGAAGCGCGACTCCGCGAAGAAGTCGGAGCGTCGTTCGCGCGACTGGTGAGCGCGTTCATGGGATGCGGAAGAAGTTCGGTGCGCCCGTCGGGAAAATCGTCGGGCCGAGCATCACGGGCTGTATCCACAAAGACAGATTCGTGACGCCGACCGGGACCGTCAACGTCGGTGTCTGCGCCGAACCGTAGAGCGCCGCGGCACCCGTCGTGAGGATGGGGTCGTAGGCCACGGTCGTGGTCGCGAGGAGGAACGGATCCGTCGTGCTCAGCACCACGGAATTGAACCCTCCGGTCGTGAACGGATATCCCGTCCCCGAGGAGAGCGACGTGCCGACCAGAAGGCGCGCGACCGAACCCGCGGGAGCGGTCGGGAGGTTGCGTACGGTGAATCGGAACGGGCTTCCCGCCACGAGACCGGGGCCGATCGGTACTCCCGACGCGTCGGTCACGTCGACGGTGATCGCCGAACCGACGGGAAGGGTGTGCGGGGAAAGGGCGAGCGCATCGAACGCCACCCGGTTCGTGGATCCGTTGGTCGCGAAGGATCCGCAGGTCCCGCAGGTGCCCGGCGCGGCCCACCACGTGTTCGTGAACCCGGCGGGGTTGGCCGCGGGATTCGTGCAAATCGCGACGTCGGATCCGTAGGGGAAGAACACGAGGTGCGGACGCGTTCCCGAGGCCCAAGCCCCGAGCAGGTCGTAGGGATTCGAGATCGCGCCGGTGTTCGGCTGGATGTCGAAGTCGCGCACTTCGGTGACCGAGGCGAATCCGTACTGACTCGCGATGGTGTTGATGTCGGCGGCGCGCCACAGAATGACGGCGGGGGCCGTGCCCCACGGCTGCGGAATCGCGAGGATGTCGGAACCGTAGATGGTGATCGCGGAGCCGATGTTGCCGTTGAGGGGGCTGCGAATTCGGTTGCCCGTACCGACGAACGTCGACGACGGAGCGTTCTTGAAAGACACGATCAGCGTCCCGTCGGACGTCATCGTCAGCCCGTCGAGATTGAGCGTCGCGGTGGTGCCGACGGCCTGCGCGAGCAGCGCCCGCGTGATGACGGTCGTGAAAGTGCCGATCCCCGTCAGGCGGAAGACGTCGCCGGAGGAGATCACGACACCGCCGGACGCGTTGGTGAGGTCGTATTCGAACGACATCATCGCGTCGAAGGGACGCGGCTGAAGTCCCGAGACGGTCGTGGTGAAGTGGAGGGCGTCGACGTTCAGCCAGTCGTTCGGGATCCCATCGGCGTCGCGATCTCCGAGGAGGACGCCGAGGGATTCCGCGTTCCACAGCGAACGGGCTCCGGTGGACATGCCCGTCGAGTAGGCGAGGACTTCGCCGGTCGACAGGTACGGGTTGCCGGGAACCGCGATCTGCGTCACGCCGGTGTACTGAGCCGCGTCGAGGGAGGTGTAGATCGAACCGCCCGCGAACTGGGCGGCGGCGGAGGCGGTGGCGAGCAGGACGGCGGACGCGGTGCGGATCATGGGATGAGGATATCCAATCGGGACGACGATCCGCGGACGGTTCTTCCGGAAAACCGTCGGCGCTGATAGCGTCGGGCGGAAGCCGCCGCGTGGCGGCCCGTGCTTCTTCCATGGCCGACCGCCCCCTGCTCAACCTCGCCTTCGTCGTCGCCGACACGCGGCTCGCCGGGGCGGAACGCCAAGTGTTGCACCACCTTAGGTGCCTCGACCCGAAGCGGTACCACCCCGTCGTCGTGTGCCTCAACGACCCCGGCGAGTTGGCCGTGAAACTTCAGCACACGGGAACGTTGGTCGTGTCTCCGTCGTGGCCGAAGGGGCGGGGCGTTGCGGGTTCCATCGCGGCGTTCGTGCGTCTGGTGCGCCTCTACAAGGAACTGAACCTCGACATCGTTCACGTGGTGTCGCACGAGGGGACGGCTCCGGGAGTCCTCGCGGCGCGTGTCGCGGGGGTGCCCGTCATTCTCGCGTCGTGGCGTCGGCACGCCGCCGTCGCGGATGCGTGGACGCGTCACGCCGCCGCGCGCGCGGATCGGATCGTGGTCCCGACGGCCGAACTCGCGGCGACGGCGCGCGACGTTCTCCGCGTTCCCGTCGACCGACTCCGCCTCGTGCCGCCCGTGATCGATCCGTCGGAACTCTTCGGGAAGGATCGCGCTCCCGGCTTCGACGAACCCGTTTTTCGCGTCGGCACGTTGGCGCGGCTCGTCGACGCGAAGGGCATCGACGACCTTCTCGCCGCGGCGATTCGCCTGCGGGACGCCGGTCGCGACATTCGTTGGTTCGTTTGCGGGACCTCCGACGATCCGGTGCCGTTCCTGCGCCGCGCGCAACGCGCGGGGCTCGAGTCGATCTTCACGCTCCTCGGCGAACGCGGGGATCGCGGCGCTCTCTTCATGACGTGGGACTGCTACGTGCAACCGTCCCGCGAAGACGGACTACCCGTGGCGTTGATCGAAGCCATGGCGGCGGGAGTGCCCGCCGTCGCCTGCCGCAACCCCAGCATCGACGCGGCTCTCGCGACTGCGGGGGCCCGGCTCGTGTCACCTTCCGATCCCGTCGCGTTGGCCGACGCGATCGCCGCGACCCTCGACGACACGATGGCCGAGCGCGAACGGCGCCGGGCCGATTCGCGTCGCGTCGCGTCCACGCTCGGTCGACTCGAAACTTCCGTCGTCGCCCTGCACGATCTCTACGAAGAGGTCGTCGCCGAGGCGCGGGCGCGTCCGCGGTGACGGACGCTCGCTGGCGCCTCGCGATCGACGTCGGCGGCACCTTCGCCGACGCGGTCGCCGTGGCGCCCGACGGGCGCCGATTGCGGACGAAGGTGCTGTCGGCCTCCGCCGTGCGCGTGACGGTCGAACCTCTCGACGATCGACACGCGCGTCTCGGATCACGCGCGGCTCCTCCATCGCCGGGCTTCGTCGGGATGGCGATCGACCGACCGGGCGTTCGCGCTCGACGAGACGCGGTGACCATCTCGGCCTTCGACGTCGCGACCGGCGTGGCGACGTTCGATCGCCCTTGGCCCGACC